>JANMVK010000180.1:0-3006 GCA_031392725.1 Pseudobdellovibrionaceae bacterium | reverse complement strand
GATCGTGCCCGAGGTGAATGGGCATCTGCAGCCCAAGCCGGGCGTGCCTGCTATTATTGCCAATCCCAATTGCTCAACCATTCAACTGGTGTGCGCCCTTAAACCCCTGCTCACCGACTTTGGTCTAGAATCGGTTCACGTCGCGACCTATCAAGCGGTCAGCGGCGCGGGACGCGAGGCTCAACAAGAAATGGCCGGCCAGATGAAAGCGTGGGCCGCGGGCCAAGCGGAGCCCAATCCACAGATTTTTCCCCACACGATTAACCTGAATTGCATCCCGCAAATCGGTTCGTTTAATGAAAATGGTTTCTGCTCCGAGGAAATTAAAATCATGCAGGAAACCAAAAAAATTCTGGGGGACAACTCGTTCCGCGTCAGCGCCTTCACGGTGCGGATTCCCTCGTGGAACGCGCATTCCGAAGCGGTGTGGGTGCGCTTGAAGAAGCGCGCGTCCAAGAGTGAAATCACCGCCAGCCTCAAGCGCCAAAATGGTCTGGTGATTGAGGATGAACCCCAAAAAAGTATTTATCCCACGGCAAAAAAATACAGCGGCCAAGACCCGGTCGGCGTGGGCCGCATTCATCAGGATTTAGACGATCCAAACACCTGGATTCTATGGGTAGTTTCCGACAATTTGCGTAAGGGTGCCGCCCTTAACGGCATCCAGATTGCCGAGCGGATTTTTGACATCACCGCGAGGGCATGATCCCATAAAAGAATGGGAATTCTCTTAGTCATCGCCGGTTTTTTCATTAGCACAAATTCATACGCGGCAGGCCCCGTGATAACGGCCGTTAGCGGAGCTTCAAAAGTTATCCTTGGAACCAGTGGCTCGGGCACGACCGGCGGAACCACGACCGTATTCGCGGGACTCGCGGGCGACAGTTGCGCGGCGGTCGGCAACGGTTCCACCTGCAACAACTGCACGGCCGCGGTCATGGCAACGAGCACCACTTGCACCACCGCCCCCTTATGCGCGTGCAACACGGCCCGGCCCTATGACACCGGCACCGTGACCATCACAGCGACCGCTCCTAGCGGCGTGACCACCGGCACTCTGAAGATGGTGAAGGATGCGCTCACCACTCCGATAATACCTGTCACCAACAGCCTAGGCTCGGTCACGTTCAATTGGACTGAACTCTGTACGCAGTCGGGCGCGACCAGTTGCGCGACCGCCGTCACCGCCACCATCAGCGGGAAAATTTTTGTCGACAAAGACAGCGACAATGCTCTTGGCACCGGTGAGGAAACAACAGCCATACAAATTAGAATCATTAAACCCACCGATGCCACCTACGACGTTTACGGCACCAGGACCGAAGGCATCGGCGGCATTCAGGGCTTCGTGCCTTATCCCGGCGATGAGAAAATCTATTTAGAGGACCTTGAGTCCCACACCAATTTTCCCGCCATGAGCTACGGCGCTAAGGTCACCGCAATCCGGGTGATGCATTCCTCAGCCGGAATGGAAACCGCGAACTTGGATGCCAGCGACCCAAAGGATCTGACCTTGAATACTGAAGGCAAACCCAACAGCAACGTGGTCGACAGCGGACTCAGCAACGACACTACCTACGTGTTCCGCGTGGCGATGGTCGACGAAGCCAACAACGTGGTGCAGTTTTTCCCGGCGGCCACCACCAACGCCAACTGTGATTCGACCAATCCCGGCTTCAACGGCTGCCCGTGGGCCGCCACGCCGGAAAAAGTTCTGGGCCTGTTAACCGAAGACATCAATTGCTTCGTCGCCACGGCCGCCTACGGCACGGCGCTCGAACCCAAACTGATCACCTTCCGCGACTTCCGTTACAAAGTTCTGCTGCGCCACCCTTGGGGCAAGGCGTTTGTCAGCTGGTACTACAAATACGGTCCGATGCTCGCGCGATTTATATACGACAAACCCATATTGCGGACCATGGCCCGCGGAGCTCTGTGGCCGCTTTATTTATTTAGCGCCTATTCCCTCAAACTCGGTTTTTTCCCAACACTCGCACTCTCCCTGATGTTCCTCACAGCCGGCACTTGCATCACTTGGTTTGGAATGAGGAGAGTTTTTGTCCGCACGTAAATTTGCACTTTCCATTCTGCTCGCGGTTGCCACGCTGTCGGGGCCCGCGTTCGCGCAATTGGATGGCGGCGGTAGCTTTGATCCCGAGATCGAAAAAGTTCAGCCGGATGACGGCGCCACCACTAAAGAGATCAGCGAAGAAGTGGAAAAAACCGGAGCGCGAGTTCCGGTCACGCCCGGCGCCAACAATAAAATCAAAAAAAATCCTTACGGCGAGAATGTGATTTTTGACTGGAACAAATATCAGAACGCGACCGAAGTTCCCCACCCCTACGCGGAAAAGGGCCTGTTGCGCATCACCCGGGACCGCACTTACATCTACCGGGTGAACGAGTCCGAGCAAAAGACCGCGGCGCAATTGCGTTTTGGAATTTACGAGCCGCAAAATCTCCAGGCGCCGGGCAAGGACGGCCGTCCGCCCTCAACCTTCGCCGACAACTATGACCAAACCGACAGTCCCGCCATCATGCTGGATTGGGAATGGCAATTGTGGCGCTCACCGGTCGGAAAATTCGGCGTCACCTTCGGCGGCGGCGCCTACATTGCCCAAGGCAACGGCCACTTCGCGGGCACAGTGAACGCGCAAAACGGTTTGGTGCCGCGTGAGCTGTTCACCTTCGCCGTGGTGCCGATCAATTTGGGCGTTGTTTACCGCATGCAGTTTTGGCACAAACAATTGTTCGTGCCCTACGGGCAAGCCGGCGGAACCGCGTTTGCCTTTGGTGAGTTCCGCGATGACAACAAACCTCCCAAGTGGGGAGGCTCCTTCGGCGGTTTCTACGCCGCGGGCCTGGCCATGAATCTCACGTACTTCGATAACCTTTCAAAAATTGCGTTGGACAGCGAATACGGAATCAACGCCGTTTACTTAACCGCCGAGTACCGCGCGGTCCTCAGCTTCGGTGACTTCGACTTTGGCTCAGATATGGCCAATG
>JANMVK010000173.1:0-1386 GCA_031392725.1 Pseudobdellovibrionaceae bacterium | reverse complement strand
CAGCGGAGTGAAGCGCCGTAAAAACTGTGGTACCCAGCCCAGGGCCAGCAGTCCGCCCCAAATAAGATTGGCGGCGAGGTAACGGTAAGTGAAGCGGCCCAGAGCGTGATTCATTTCCTCAGACGGCTGAGCGCCCAGCCCGTTATGAAACAGCAGCCACACCAGCACGGTGAGCGGCACGAGCAGCAAGATTACAAAAATCCATTTGTACAGGCGCATAGGTATCATTACGATCTATGTTATGTGGACGTACAAGAAAAATTCTGAGCACCAAGATCTCGCGGAACAAATCACTCCGCGCTGGGCCTATATGCGGCGCCGGTCGCTGATTCAGGGTGGGGCTTTGGGCATGCTCAGCTGGTGGGCCCAGTGGCCGTGGGCGGCGGAAGCAGCCAAGTTGAAAGCGAAACTCAATCCGGACTACGCCGGAGTTGAAGCGCCACGCTCGCTGACCAAAAAAGAACTGCATCAGAGCTACAATAATTTTTATGAATTCAGTTTGGACAAAGGCGACGTCACGCAAAAATCGGGCGGCTGGAAAATTGATTCATGGAAACTGGAAGTGGGCGGCTTGTGTAAAAAGCCGCGCACGCTCAATCTCGCTGACCTGACCAAAGCCTTTGAACTTGAAGAGCGGATTTACCGCTTCCGCTGCGTGGAGGCGTGGTCCATGGTGGTGCCGTGGATTGGTTTTCCGCTGGCTAAGCTTTTGGAATCGGTGGAGCCCAAGCCCGAGGCCAAATTTTTAAAATTCACTTCATTGGCTGATAAGATTGCGATGCCGGGAATTAACGAGTTGAAAAGTTATCCGTGGCCCTACACCGAGGGGCTGCGCCTCGACGAGGCGAAAAATCCGTTAGCCATGATGGTGGTCGGCGCCTATGGCGAGCCGCTGCCCAAACAAAACGGCGCGCCCATTCGTTTGATCGTGCCGTGGAGCGCACTGGATGGTGTCCGGGCGGCCGTTGATCCCGATGCCGTCTTCGATGTCGTCTTAATTGTACCAAGCACTGCTGACCGGAGTTTGCGGCGCGCGGCCGTCCGTGAGCTGGCTGCCTTTTGATCATCCTGATCAAAAGGATTATTGATGCCGAAAGCTATGGTGCGATGAGCACTGCAATTCTAAATTGTGAATGTCATGCGTGCCTCCCTCACTTATAGGTTTGATGTGGTGGATATCTAAAAATCTCCGCTGCCTGCACCGCTCGCCGTTGCTATGTTGAAATGCACATTGACGTTGAAATTTGATGTTCAGTTTATGGCGAGTGGCTGCGGGTAGCGAGGGGCGATTCATTTTAATTTCCGGCCGTACCTTCCCAACTGGGCCCGGGCCCAGTGGCGGATTCGACATAGGGGCCCCAGATTTTAGTTTCACCGTGGTCAACC
>JANMVK010000066.1:0-2158 GCA_031392725.1 Pseudobdellovibrionaceae bacterium | reverse complement strand
CTTTATCGGAGTTGTGATCAAATAAAACCTCCGCGCTGAAGGTGTACACATCGTGATCGTCTTTGGTGGTCTTTTGATAGTCCTTGTTGTTGTCGCAAATGGGGCCGATGGCCCAATTGAGTCCGGTGTACACGCGCCACTCGGGACTGGCGAGCGCGTTGCCGATCTCCGTGCCGCCGCCAATATGAAATGCCATCGCATGGGAGATGGAGTGTTTTAAACCCAGACTCCACTCGAGCGCGTTAAGGCTGCGGTTGGTATCGTAGTCGACGTGACCGGCGGCGCGGCTGCTGACCACTTCAAAAATCAATTTGCTGTCGGATTTCGGAATCAGCCAACTGGCGGCGACGGAATAAATGTACTGATCGCTCAATGGTTTGAACGGCTGATTGGGAATCGGGTCACCCTGTTGGCGCCAGCGGTAACCGCCGTTGGCGGCCAAGGCGAAGGGGCCAATGGACATATCGCCGACCAATTCAAAGTTAGTGGTGGGACCGGCGCCCGATCCCGAGAAGGGGTTGTTCTTGATCAAGTTTTGGTTAAAGGACAACACCCCCGCGAAACCTCCGGCATCATGGCCGGAGAACCGGTATTTAGTGTTCATTTTAATTTCGTTCAGGCCGCGCTTGTTGTAGTAAGTGCCGCCGGTAGGGTCATTGATCTCCTGGCGAATGATAAATGGCAAGCCCACGCCGAAATCCCAGCGATCGGTGATCCCATACCCCGCACTCAGGTCACCCGCAGTAATGCGGTCATCGGCCTTTTCGCCCACATTGTTGGTGGATCCGGGATAGCGCTGGCTGAAACTCAAAGTCTTAGCCGCATAATTGACGAACAAGCCCATATTGATCAAACAGGGTTTCAAAGTTTCTGAAGAATGAACTGTAACAAAGTCGAGGCCGCTGCTGGAAGGATTGAAGTTTTGAAAGTCGCTGCCGCAGATGTTGGCGCGCGCGGCGTGCCCCGCCAGCAGGAGTGATATCAATGCTAAGAGCTGCTTAAATTTCCCCACTTAGGAAAAGCATAGGGGCAAGTCGTGGCCCGGTCAAACGTGAAGGTTAGGGCTCATAGGGAGCTGCGAGTAGCTCTATTGCGCTATGAACAGCCTCAGTGCGCGTAATTTTCATCTTGCGAACGTACTGGTCCAGTATCCGAGTAGTCCGCGGGTCAAGTCTCACGCTCAACCGAGCCCCATTTATCTTATGGCAGCGGACATCGGACGGCCGGAACTCCAGCCATGATCTTAACAGTTCGAAGGGGTGGTCCATATAATCGGGCCCAGCGACCGCTCCCTTTTTTAATGCTGAAATGACCTCGGCCAATTCCGGCGGCAAAAATTTAATCGTCCGAAAATGCTGAGGATACCGAATGAGAAGTGCTGGCACCAGCCGATAAAAACGCGGATCTACATTTCCTGCCGCCCAAAGCAAATCCTCAAGGTTCAATTTTTTTAAGAACCCATTCAGCGGTGGGCCACGTCAAAAGGCAAAACTGAATCCAATTATCCTGACACTCTCTGCTAAACCAATCGGGAATCTGAAACTTCTCAATGAGCGACTCCCGCCTCCCAGCCACCTCTGCTTCATTTGTCATACTTATGCCTCGCATTTGTCATACACATGATGTGGAGGTGCAATCGGGGTGCTTAGGGGGTGAGGGAATTGCGGGTTTGCCAGGCGATTGCCATTCGAACAGCGGACGCTTCATCCGGCTGCCGACCAGAATCGAAGATTATTTACGACTATATGAAAAGACCGACCACCGCGGCAGTCATTAAGGTGGCCAAAGTTCCACCGATCACCGCGCGAATGCCCAACCGGGCGAGATCGCCTCGCCGCTCGGGTGCCAAGGGCGCGATGCCGCCGATTTGAATGGCAATGGATGAGAAGTTAGCGAATCCGCTCAAACAATAACTTAAGATAATAAATCCGCGGTCGGTGAGTTGGCCGGCTTGTTCCGACAAGTGAAGATAAGCGACGAATTCATTTAAAATGGTTTTTTCGCCGAGCAATCCGCCCGCGATGTGAAGATCTTGAACCGGAACTCCGACCAGGAACGCCAGGGGCATAAAAATCCAGCCCATCAGCCACTGCAAGGTCAATTTTGTTTCCGTGAATCCGATAAAGGTGCCGAAGCCGCTCAACACCGCGTTGACTAA
>JANMVK010000029.1:0-1435 GCA_031392725.1 Pseudobdellovibrionaceae bacterium | reverse complement strand
TCGACTCGGGCCTACCGGAAAGCATATACACCGACCGCCAACGGTTAGAGCAAATTCTAAAGAACCTGCTTTCGAACGCGTTTAAATTCACCGAAGTCGGTCAAGTCACGCTTCACGTGTCGCGCGCTTCCACAGGTAAACTTTCTCTGTCGGTGATCGACACCGGCATCGGGGTTCCTAAAGCCCAGCAAGAAGTTATTTTTGAAGCCTTCCGTCAGGCCGATGGAACGACCAACCGGAAATACGGCGGCACCGGCCTGGGGCTTTCCATTTCTCGGGATCTGGCCAGACTTCTGGGAGGAACCATTGGAGTTGAGAGTGAGCCCAGCAAAGGGAGCCGCTTCACTCTTGTGCTACCTGAGACATATGATGAATCGCGGATCGAAACGGCCTTACCGAAAGCCTACTCATTGTCCACGGGATCCGCCGAAGTGGCCACCCCGCGACCTGCGCGGGTCAGACCAGTGCCCTTCGCGGATGACCGGACCGCACTTGGGCCGGGCTCGCGCACTCTTCTCGTGGTCGAAGATGAACCACAGTTTGCCAAAATTCTTTATGAGTTGGCCCACGAACTCCAGTATAAATGCGTGGTCGCCCAAGACGGCGAAGAGGGACTCGAACTGGCACAGCGGCTTCTGCCCGACGCTATTTTCCTCGACATCATGCTGCCCGATCATTCGGGACTCACGGTGCTCGATCAGCTTAAAGAAGATCCCGCAACCCGCCACATCCCGGTTCACATCGCCTCTTCTCATGACTATATCGAGAAGGCCATGCGGATGGGGGCGATTGGTTACACCCTAAAGCCCGCAAAACGCGAAGCGCTCAAAGCTGTTTTTGCGAAATTTGATGTCAGAATCTCGCAGAAGGACCGGCGCGTCTTGATAATCGAAGATGATAAATTGCAAAGAGAAAGCATGGTCAAATTGATCGAAGGCACGGACGTCGAAATCACGGCCGTGGCTCTGGCGAGTGAGGCCCTCACGGCCCTTAAAAATAATGCGTTTGATTGCATGGTGATGGATTTAACTCTTCCGGACATGTCGGGCCAAGAACTGCTCAAGAAAATGATCGAGCAATCCGAGCTCGGTTCGATTCCACCCGTCATCGTTTACACCGGACGCTCACTTTCCCGCGGTGAAGAAGATCAGCTGAGAAAGTACTCCCGCTCCATTATTATCAAGGGAGCCAAGTCCCCGGAGCGCTTGCTCTATGAGCTCAACCTTTTCCTCCATCATGCCGAATCCAAACTCTCACCCGAACGGCGAGAGATTCTAAAAATCGTCCGAAGTAGTGAAGACTTTTTTTCCGGACGTAAAATTCTGGTGGTCGATGACGACATTAGAAACATTTACGCGCTGACCGCGGCGTTAGAGCAAAAGGGAGCCGTCATTGTCGTCGCGAAAAACGGCAAGGAAGCGCTGGCCCGGCTCGA
>JANMVK010000843.1:0-7574 GCA_031392725.1 Pseudobdellovibrionaceae bacterium | reverse complement strand
CATTGGCGGCGGCTTGGATCACGCTTACGAAAAGGACGAGTAATGCGGCTTTATTCATATCTACAACTCCGTTTGTAATTGAACCTAAAGCCTAATGCTTAATTGGGGCTGCGTCCAACGGAGAAATGGGTGGGGATTTTCACTTCAACTACATGAACTTCGGCGTCGCCCGCGCCCACGTAGAGAGTCATAGTGGAGCCGTTTAAAATCCAGCCGGCGCTAAAAACCACGTCGATTAGGTCCAGGCGCTTGGACTCCCCTTTTAGGCCCTTAGTGAGTTGGCCGCGCTCTAAAATTACCTCAATTGGTGTGACCTTGCCGGTAGCGGGATCCAAGGTGAACACGACCGCGTAGTAGTGGCGGTTTCTTTGCGCGTCGAATCTGGCTAAGTGGGCTAGCACGCCGATGTGTCCGTTCGGCAGCATTTGCGCTTCGTTGGCGCCGCCCCAGTCGCCGTTAAAAAATTGGCCGTCGATTAAAGGTGTGTCAGTGATGTAATCGGCGGTTAGATCTTCGAGACGGCTGATGATTTTAAAACCGATTTTGCCGGGGCCGGCGTCGATGGTGGTGCCTGGAATTATTCCCTGTGGCCGTGTGAACAGGCCGATTTTTCCTTTGGAGATTTCCACCAACCGGATGTCTTTCATTCCTTTTGGTCCCTGCAGGAAGGGTTTTTTAGGTTTGAGTTCTTCCAAACTTTTGCCGCGGTAAAAAACCGTGTGGTAGCCGAGGCCTTCGAGTTTTTGGAACGTTTCCACTCCGCCGAAGATCAATTCGCCGTCGATAAAAGTAAAAAATGGATCCTGCATATCGAACACCGGAGCGCCGATCAAGGGCGCCCATATGCCGTTGGCTTCGATGAAAAACATCGCTTGCGTGTCGGTTTCACTGTGCCGGGATTCCACCCGAGCGGCCATAACGGTGACCTTTTTGCCGTGAAACTCAATCGCGAAGGGTTTGGTGGGATTGTAAACGTCGCGTCCGTTAACGCCCGTAAATACTAGTTTTTCCGAGCCGCTCAATAGGCTTTCGCACACATTGTGGGCATGAGCCTGAAGGCTTAAAATTAGGAATAAAGCTGTTAGGGTGCGGGTCACCAGGACTCTCATATGGAATAACCTTGCCAGGTCCCTGTGGTCGACCGCAGATCTGGGGACCGAAGGGCCGTAAATTATGAGACGGAAAAGCCTCAATACGGCACAAAATACATGGAGATATCTTGACTGGAGTTGCCGGTAAAAACTGCGAAAATGGAGGGATGGACAAAGATGAGTACCCTGAAAAGCGGCGCCATAGACGACGTAAGGTGGAGGCCGCTGCCGTGATCTTAAACGGCATGAAGTACCAATTTGAAAAGACCGCCGAAATCGGCGAAGGCGGCATGCTTTTGCGCGTGACCAAGCCATTGGTTAAAGGTGACCTCGTGGAAATTCAAATGATCCTGCCCACCCGCCGGTTTATCTCGGCCAAGGGTGAAGTGATTTACGACATTATGGCTGATAAAGGAAAAGTTTTAATTGGCATCCGCTTCATAACCCTGTCCGATCAATCGCAACGGTTTATCCGCGAATACGTGGAGAGCGAATAACCTAGTAAAAAGTCTATTTTATAAGCCTGCGACACGGCGCAGGCCTTAGTATTTTACGGACTTTTTACGTGGGCCGGGCGTAATCTCCGGCCATGGACAGTCCGCGATTTATGAGCGTGATTCGATACTGGTGGACCTTCTGGCTGGTAGCCGCCATCGCCTTTGTCAGCGCCTTTCTTGAGCCCTATATAGGCTACCGCACTATCGGTTTTATATTTTTGCTGGGCGTGCTGGCGGTGGGATCGCTAAATTCCCTCGGGCCGGTTTTATTTTCGGCCACACTGAGCGCGCTCTTTTGGAATTTTTTCTTTCTTCCGCCCATATTCACTTTTGCCATTTCTCAACCCGAAGACTTGATCTTGTGCCTGTGCTTTTTTGTCGCGGCGGTTATCACCGGGACACTCACCTCGCGTTCGCGCCAGCATGAGGCCTTGGCCTTGGAACGCGAAGGCCGCACTATGTTTCTTTATGAAGTGCTTCAGGACATTATGGAGTGCTCTAAGCCTGATGATTTTATCGCGCGGATCTCCATGCGTGTGGACGAACTCCTCGGCGGAAAGCTCCAGATACTTTTGAATGAAAATAAACAGCCACAGGATCTCGGCGGCCGGCTGGTTTTTCCGATTCGTGGACGCGGTGAACGGCTGGGGGTCATGGTTTATAGCAATGAGAACGGATATATCACCCCCGATCAGCGCACACTGCTGGAGTCGGTGGCGCAACAATTGGGTTTGGCCCTGGAGCGGCTGCGCATGGAAAAACGGGTGCGTGACACGGAAAAATTAGAAGAGTCGGAACGACTCCATCAAACACTCCTCAACTCTATTTCTCATGAATTGCGGACACCACTGACCGCGTTAATGGGATTTGCCTCGGCTTTGGAAGATGATTCCACGCCCAATACCCAAGAATTTAAAAAAGCCTTGGCCGCAGGTCTCTCCCAGGCCAGTGCGCGGCTCAACCGCGTGATTGGCAATTTACTGGACATGAGCCGCCTCAGCTCCGGTGCGCTCGCGCTCAATAAAGAATGGCACGACGTCAATGACCTCGTCGGAGTGGTGTTAAAAGATCTGCGTGATGTTTTGAAAAATTACAATGTATCGATCAACGTCGCCGAATCATTGCCGCTGGTCGAAATGGATTTCCGGCTGATGGAGCACGCCCTGGCCAATATCGTGCTCAATGCCGCGACCTATTCCCCGGCCGGCTCCACCATCGGCATCGCCGCCAAAATTCATGAGAAAGACTGGAGTTCAATCATCGCGAAGCCTCAACTCCTTATTTCGCCGGTCCCGGGGGCGTGTCATTGAGCCCACCTGACTTGGTAAAAAAGAATGACCGGATTAATTTGGCAATGATGGTGCGATTTTAAAAATTCGGGTGTAAGAACCCGTTATGTCGTTTTTAGAAATTATCGATTACTGGTTTGACCACTTAACACCCAGCCAATGGTTTGCCAAAGACTCCAAGCTCGACAATGAAATCCGCACTAGATTTGGCGAAGTTCATGAACGCGCGGCGCGCAGCGAACTTTCCGAGTGGCGTCACGCACCTGATGGACGTTTGGCCGAGGTGATCGTGCTCGATCAATTCTCCCGCAATATTTATCGCGATGAACCTAGGGCGTTTGCCTGTGATCCTTTAGCTCTGGCTCTGGCGCAAGATGCCATTCAAGTGGGCGACGACCAAAAGCTGGCGTTACAGCGCCGGATTTTTATGTATATGCCGTTTATGCATAGCGAATCCAAAGCCATTCATGAAATGGCGGTGCAATTATTTAAGGCACCGGGCATGGAATATAATCTTGAGTACGAATTAAAACACAAAGCCATCATCGACCGCTTTGGCCGTTATCCCCATCGTAACCCCATGCTGGGGCGTACTTCCACGTCTGAAGAAATAGAATTCCTGCGAACTCCTGGGTCCGCGTTCTAGCCGGGGGCATGCAGTTTGCAAATTCTCCAAGCTATGGAGGAACGAATGGAAAAAAAATTTGCAGACAAAGACAAACGAGGATTTCGCGACCGTGTGGGCGATGCAGTGGAGAAAATAGGCCATAAAATCTCTGACGCCGGCGCGACTAAGGTTGGCCAAAAGATCCACAACCTTGGCGATAAGATCGAAAAAGAGCACCGAAATCCAGATCACCCGCACAAAACCTAAAAATTTTGAGCGATATCTGGCAAAGAACCCGGCAATGCCGGGTTCTTTTATGTTACGTTGTGACGCGTGAATCTTCTAAAAGTTAATCCCAAAGACACCGGCAAGTTTTCCGACAAAGATGAAGCCCGCGAGGCCACCGCCGCGCTTGAGAAAGAGCTCTACGATTTGCTCTATCTTATGTTCGCCGAGAGCAAGCATTCCCTCTTGATTATTTTGCACGGAATTGACACCAGCGGAAAGGACGGCGTGGTCCGCCACTTATTCTCCGCCGCCAATCCCCAAGGACTTCGCGTCTACTCATTTAAAAAACCGTCCGACGATGAATTGCGCCACGATTTTTTATGGCGTTGCCACCGGGTCACACCTGAGGCCGGGTCCACCGCCATTTTCAACCGTTCCTATTATGAGGAAGTCACAACGGTGCAAGTTCATCCCGAGCTGCTCAAACTGCAGCATTTGCCCGATGAGGTAATTCAGGACGAAGGTTTGTTTAAAAAACGCTACCAGCACATCAATGACTTTGAAAAAACCCTCACGCAAAACGGCGTGGTGATCGTCAAATTTCTCCTGCACATTTCCAAGGGCGAGCAAAAACAACGGCTCGATGAGCGGCTGGAAGATCACACCAAGAATTGGAAGTTTTCCAAACAGGATCTGGAAGAGCGAAAATTCTGGGATGAGTACATGGAGGTGTTTAACAAGATGATCAAACAGACCGGCACCAAACACGCGCCCTGGCATGTGATCCCGGCGGACAAGAAGTGGTTCCGCAACTATTTGGCCACTAAAATCCTCGTGGACACTCTGTCGCAACTCAAAATGCGCTTCCCAAGGGCAAAGACTTAGCCTTACAATTCAGCACAGTGAACATAACAGTGAACATCGAAACCTACCGCCAGCGCCACGAGGCCCTGCGCTATCAAGCCACGCTTTACCGCCACCGCTGCTTTACATGCCTGCAGCCGGAGTTCGCTTGTTATTGCCAGTGGATCAAACAACTGGATCCGAAAATTGAATTTGTTATTCTCACCCACCCGATTGAGATCAAGCGCCGCCGCATCGCCACCGGCCGCATGGCGCATATGTCTTTGCAACATTCTCACTTTGTGATGGGCTCGTTGTTCTGCGACGACGCGCGGGTAAATGCAATTTTGGCCGATGTGAATCGCCACTGCGTGATGCTCTATCCCGGCCGCCGTTCCGCCAATCTCAGCGAGATGTCGCCTGACGGCATCCGGTATTTGGTGCCGGCGGAAAAAAAGCTCACCGTGTTTGTGATTGACGGCACTTGGTCCACCGCTAAAAAAACCGTGAACCAAAGTTCCAACCTAAATACCCTTCCGCGCATCTGTTTCACCCCGCCCAAACCTTCGAATTTCCGAGTGAGACAGCAGCCGCGCGCCGATTATTACTCCACCATCGAAGCCATTCATCACACCATTGAACTTCTAGGAAGCGCTGTAGGCTTTGATCTGCAGGCCCGCGCGCATGACCAACTTTTATTCGTTTTTTCGCAAATGGTGGAAAAACAGCTGCTATTGGCCAATAGCGGCAAGCCCAGCCGCAGGCGCGGTTTTCCCTAAACTTTCGTCTAGCCCGTCCGAAAAGTAAGAATGCTTCGCTGGATCTTACTTGTTTCAATTTCGATCTTCGTCGGCAACGGGTGTGACACCGACAATAGTGTTGCGGAAGATCCTACAGCGGCTTTGCAAATCAACAACAGCCAGGCGATTTTTTCCGACGCCATCGGCGATTTCAGCGTTAACGTTATGTATGAAGTCGGCGCCATCCCCTACACCGGGTTGATCGGCCTCACCACTAACGAAACTTGGGATATCACTAAATCGAGCTATGAGGCGCTATTTCAAAACCATGTGGGCCGCACGGTCTCAGTGCCGACGGCCATCGGTCAAATGACTCAATTCGCGGATCAAGCCAAAAGTTCGTGGACCTCGGGAGATTTAATTCAGTTGGGAATGCAAAAATCACCCAAATTGGTGACCAATTTCGACGTGCGGGTCACGGTTATTTTCCTCAATGGAATGTACAACAATGATCCCAATATTTTAGGCGTGCATTTTGCCGGCTATCCATTTGCCTTTGTGTTTAAAGATATCGTGCTGAGCACCGGCGGTGATCCGGTCAGCCAGCGCTACGCCGAACAAGCCACGGTCGTTCACGAACTCGGCCATATTGTGGGATTAGTAAACAACGGAGTGCCAATGGCCGTGGCTCACGAAGACGGCGGGCATCCCAAACACAGCACCAACGCCCAATGCGTGATGTATTGGCAAGTTGAATCACAGAGTAACATTCTCACCTCTATCGCCGCGGCGATTGTCGGCAATCAGTTGAATCTGTTCGGCGCGCAGTCGTTGCAAGACGGCCGCTCGTTCCATCCCTAACGGCGTTTCTTCGTATATTTTTTGCCCCAGCGCCTGACCTTGGGCAGACCTGCGAATAGCAGCCTCAACAAAATCCGGCGCGGAACAAAGCGGCGCAAATAATAGAAAAATAAGGCGTCGAGAGTCGCGGGAATCCACAGCGGGGGATTTTCAGTGCGGATGACTTTTAAAACCAATTTCGCAACAGACGCCGGCCGCGTGAAGGAAAGATTCATCAGCCGTTCAATAAACGGCGCCATATTGGCGTAGTAATCCCCGTAAGGCTCAGTCGGCCCCTTGGCTTCGGCATCGCGGGATTTTTCAGTGTAATAAACGTTGCGGAACGAATTGGATTTTACAAACCCCGGCTGGATCAGCGTCACGTTAATTCCGAGTGGTTTCATCTCGTACCACAAGGCCTCACTCACACCTTCCAGCGCGTATTTCGATGCCGTGTAAGACGACATGGTCGGCATCGCTAGCAATCCGCTGACCGACGACACGTTAATAATTTTGCCCCGGCCCTCCATGCGCATATGCGGCAGCACCGCCCGCATCAATGCTACGGGTCCGAAATAATTGGTGTTCATCTGTTTGAATTCGTCGGCCTCGGTCATGTGTTCAAGAACGGCGCGATAGCTGATGCCCGCGCAGTTCACCAGCACATTCACTCCGCCCCATTTTTCATTGATTTCTTGCATCAGGGATAGGCGGTCCTGCTCTGAAACAACATCCAACGCCCGGATCCAAAAGCGGTCGTCTTCTTGAAAACGCTCCTGCAGATGGCGGATGGAGGTAGCCCGGGCGGTCACAATCACCCTATAAGACCGATAGCGGTGCAAAAGCTCGGCGATGGCCAGTCCAATGCCCGAACTGCACCCCGTGACCAGGATCACGGGCTTAAACGAATAGCGCGTACGGCGCTTATACCAGTACCAGAGATTGAACATGGCTCACTTTCTCAAAATGAGACGAAGGGCTCAACCCATTTTGACTTTGGCGCAGGCCTCGCTAAACTAAGTGGATGTATCATTTTAGAACGGCTTTGGTGCTTAGCCTGATGACCCTCTCCTTCCCCGCCTGGGCGGAGCTGTCGTTCGAAGGCATCTACGCAATTGAAAAAGACGGTATCCGCACCGGTTATATGATTCAACGTGCCGAAGTCGACCGGGCGACGAAGAAGTGGACCATAACCACGTACCAGCGCTCTAGGGTCAACAAAGACGGCGCGGAAGATTTTGAAGTCACTCGCGCCTTCAGCCAGGACGATTCCGACAAATTGAAAGACTCGCCACGCCTGCGCGCTTGGTACACACCTTTGGAGTTCTCGCACCGCTCGGTGAGCGCGGATGTGGATGAAACCATTAAAGCCTCTTTTAAAGGCAAAAAAATTGTAAATGTCGATGCCACATTCGGGAAGAGCGCTAAAATCGAGCGGA
>JANMVK010000808.1:0-4079 GCA_031392725.1 Pseudobdellovibrionaceae bacterium | reverse complement strand
AATCTCTGGGCGCTATTCTCGTATTTCTAGGACCGCTTCAGATTTGGGCCGTACTGGGCCTAATTGGCATGCACGTGGTGATCGAACTCACTCTTTTCGTGCAATACTGGCAACACTTGATGATTCTGGGTCTGATCCTATTCCTGCCCCCCGCCTGGCTACGAATCCGCGAAAAGGTGTCCGTCACCTTTTTGCAGCCCAGCGCGCCATTAGTGGCCGGATTTGCGGCGATGTTTGGGTTAATGGTGATTCAGGGAATCCCTTCCGCCTGGCTGACCTATCGCGCTACGGTGGCGCAAAAAATGTTTTCGCTGCCTCTTGAGATCATCACCCTCAATGAATCGCGCCGGATGAATATGTTCGCGAGAATCAACCACCGCGGCCGCGATTGCATTAAGGCCACCGCCACTCAAGCCGACGGCACCAAACAAATTATTTATTCCAACCAAGATTTTTGCTTAAGCAATCAGGTGCGGATCACGGGCGACGAGTTGTCCACGGTGCTGACCCGCATGTCCACTTTGCAACGGTCACCAGTAAAGCGCGCGGCCGGCCGTTATTTTTGTAAACGTTCGAGAGGGGCTGTCGAAATTCAGGTGATTCAAACTATCGAGCAATTTTCCGAGAATCCGGAGGGAAACCTAGCGGCGGATACCGTGACCCGGCCGCTTCTCACTTACAATTGCCGGGCTCAACTTTTAGTCGGCGGTGGCGTCGTCGTCGATTGAAGCGCCGTCCTCAGCCGGCGGTTCACCCGCGGGTAGCGTCTCACCGCTGATATCGTCTGCCTGATCAAGCCCCTCGGTGACCATTGCCACTTCGGCATCGGCTTGCACCTGTTCCACTTGCGCGGATTCATAGCGTTCCAGCCACCTGCGGTCTTTGTCTTCGATTTTCTCGCCCACGATTACGGCCTCGCGCAAATTCTGCGCGCGCTCGAGATCGCGCCGTTCGCGCATTCGCACTTTTTCTTTTTCAAAAAAGTCCGAGCTGGTGGTGATCGTGCTGAGCTCATCGGTGATCTTGAGCAATTCGTCTTCGCCCTCGGAATAGGACTTGCTGAGCTCCTGGGACAATTCATCGGTCAAGTCGCCGAGCGTTTCTTTATCTTCCACTTCGCCGATGCCTTCCGGAATCAGCTGGTCAATTTCATGAAGCGAGGGCAGTTCTTGCAGATTTCTCAGTGAGAAAATTTCCAGGAATTTGCGTGTGGTTTCGTAAAACATCGGCTTGCCCGGAAGTTCGCTGCGCTCACCAAAGGTCACCAGACTTTTTTCCATCAAAGCGCGGAGCAAGTGGCCGGATTCCACGCCGCGGATCTCATCGATCTGCGCTTTGGTCGTGGGTTGCTTGTAGGCCACGATGGACATCACTTCGAGCGCGGGTCCCGACAAGCGGAAGGCGCGGGCCTTAACCGACTGGCGCAGATATTTTAAGTTGTCGGTTTTGGTGCGCAGCTGAAATCCGCCGCCCACTTCGTCCAGGCTAAAGCCGCGGAAGGAGTCATTGTACTCGGTTTGCAAGGTCTCAAGCGCTTCGCGGATATGTTTCGAGCGCACTTGCGTGCCCTTAAAGGCCTGTTTGATCACGGCAATACTTTGCGGTTTGTCCGTGGCGAATAAAACGCTTTCCACGATGGATTGGATTTGTTCCTGGCTTAAAGTTTCAATGTCTTCAATTTCAGCGGCCTCAAAACCCTCAAGCTC
This sequence comes from Pseudobdellovibrionaceae bacterium, assembly GCA_031392725.1. GTDB lineage: Bacteria > Bdellovibrionota > Bdellovibrionia > Bdellovibrionales > UBA1609 > JALHOQ01. Next base: position 2,373 of record JANMVK010000808.1, on the reverse strand, counting down.
GGTGCCTTCGAGAATCCCTTGTGCGTCGCTGTCGTCATCGTCCTCGCCATCGGTGTCCACTTCAGCGTCGACATCGATCTCTTCGAATTCAACATCATCTTCATCGCGGTCGAAAATCATGCGTCCACTCCAGGTTCAGAGTCCGGTTTATCCGGTACGGTTAAGAAAGCTAGGTCAGCGGCGATGGATGCCGCTTTAACGGCCGCATCCACGGCGGGTGTTGATTGTTCAGCAGGTGTTTCGGGTTCGGGAGAATCAAATTCCACAAGAGCGGCAGCCAGCTCAACTGAAGACTCCACTTCAGTCACGGGCGCAGCTTCCAATTCAGGGGCATTTTCTTCACCCACTATTTGATCCACCATCGCCACGGTTTCTTCGGGCGTCCCGAACAAAGCGGTCTCTTCAGCCACACCGAACAACACTTGCTCTTCATGCGCGATCTCTTCATCAGTAGCAGCTTTGGCAAAAGGTTCTTCCACTACAATCTCGCCGGGCGCCACTTCGTCATCCGACATAATTTCGGATTCATTCAAACTCAAATGCGCTTCATTAAAAATCTCAATGGCCTTTTGTTCGGCATTCACAGAGTCATAACTTTCCACTTGAGTGATCACATCGCGGTCGATGGGTTTCAAAGCTTCAATGTGTAAATCGGCGAAGGCCGCCGACTGAAACAGGGAAACAAACCCCATCTTCGCCAATTCGAGCAGCGCTAAAAACGTCGCCAGCACCTGCCCGCCTTCGCGCGAGCGGTCGGTGATCAAATCACCAAACAAAATCCGTTTGCCGACTAAAAGTAGATCCTTAATTTCCAAAATCCGGCCGGAGATGGATTGCATATCGGCAAAAACGCGGTGAAAAGTCTGCTTCATATTTTTCAAAACTTTTCGGTAAGACGCGATCAAGGAGAACAGCGGTTTTTCTTCCAAAACCAGTTCGCCTTCTTCAAGCGACTCCACATCCTCGCGCCAGCCGCGCGGATACACATCGCGGCCGAGCAGCGGAAGTTTGTAGAGATCCACCGACAATTCTTTGATTTTTTTATATTCGAGAAGCTTCTGTACTAGGTCCTTACGCGGATCCTCGACAATTTGCTCGCCCTCTTCAGTGTACTGCGGCAAGAGCATGCGCGATTTAATGTGGATCAGCGTCGCGGCCATGGCGATAAACTCGCCCGCCACTTCCAGATCGAGGCGCCGCATGGTCTTGATGTACTCCAAGTACTGGCGCGTGATGTGGTTGATATTAATATTAAAAATATCCATCTCTTGCTCACGGATCAGGTGAAGCAATAGGCCTAGGGGCCCTTCAAAGCGTTCGAGATGAACATGGATACTCATAGGGAAATACTAAAATTGCCTGTCTAGTTTAGGCAACCATAAGCGTCGTAACGCGGTGTTACGCAGAAAAGCGGCGGGCGCCTGTTAGACGAGCCTTTGTGCAATGAAAATGGACACTTCGAGTAGCTGATTGGAGGCCCAGATCACTGGAAGCGCCAGCAGGCCGCCTGAGATCATCAGAAACAAGAAGAGGAACATGTTCAATTGCATCTGATTTTCCATCAGCCACATGTTCCAGCGAGGCGGAAGAAACGGCTCGATAATTTTTCCGCCGTCGAGCGGGTGGATCGGAATCAGATTGAATACAGCTAAGAACAAATTGATCGAGATAAAGGTTTTCAGCAGCATCAATAGGCCGGTGCCTGAATTCGGGCCGTTCATATAGGCGTAGGCCACTCCCAAAAGGAGAGTTGAAACCAAAGCCAGAAATATATTGGAAAGCGGGCCCGCGAGCGCGATCCAGAACATATCCATGCGGTTTTTTAAATTGCGGGGATTCACCGGCACCGGCTTGGCCCAGCCGAAAAAGAAGGGGCTGGAAAGGGCGATGCTTACGATTGGCAGCACCCAAGTGCCGATGGGATCGGCGTGCACCATGGGATTTAACGAGAGGCGTCCTTCTAATTCGGCTGTGTTGTCGCCTTTCCATTTGGCCACTAATCCGTGAGCGAATTCGTGAAAGCAAAGTGCGAATAAAAAAGGCACGAAAAATATTCCGAGGCGCGCGCCAAATTCCAGCAGGTCAAAGTTTTGCATAACCCTTTTCTATCTTATCCCGAGTGCGAAGACAAAGTCCGTTTCATAGGCTCAATCAACACGCCGGCGCGGTGAAAGCACCGCTTAGTTTCATCTTGCAGCCGTTTAAAGTCTTTGGAGCGGTATTCAGCCCTGGTCACAAAGGGCCGTTTCAAATCCACTTGCTGCTCAATCACCACGTCGCGGCCATCGGACCGGATTCTGCGCTCCAAGGTCATCCACGTGGACTCCACTTTACACGGCGCGGGCGCTTCTTGCGCCAGTTTGGTTTCCATCA
>JANMVK010000750.1:0-7160 GCA_031392725.1 Pseudobdellovibrionaceae bacterium | reverse complement strand
CTTTATGCGGTGATCACCTTCCAAATGGTGTCGATGAAGTCGTCCTTCACCTGTCTGAATTACTGGCTGGGAGCCTCCATAGATATTTTGTTGAGAGTCGGCCGGGGGATGGAGCGGGCCTGCACCATTATCTTCGGCTGGACCCCGCCCATCAAAGGCTGGTTTATAAGCCCGTGGATCTGGATGTTTCAGACTCTGCTGCTGAGTCCGCGCGATTTTCAAACGCTGGACGCCCAAACAGCGTTAAGAATTTCTCATCCGGAAGACCTGGCCCGCGCGCTGTGGAAAATGGAATCCTACTCTCAGACGCTGCCGTGGAAAGAGCCTTGGGTTTTTTCCCATATGTGCATGGTCAGCCCGCTGGCCGCCAAGCCCGTGTTTAGGGCGCTGCGGGCGCAGCCGTCGTTGAAAAGCCGCATCAAACGGCTGGTCGGGCGCTATCCGCTATAGTATAAACTCCTCCCAGTGAGGTGTTTGTGACGACCACAACCGAAAATCAGTCTCTGCCGGTGTCCTTCTCTACTTTGGTTTTATCCTTAGCCTCGAGCGCGATTCTGGCCATGGGTCTGGAGAAAAATCCGGCTAGCGGGCAAATCGAAAAAGACTTGGAGCTCGCCAAATTCAATATCGACATGCTTGATATGCTGAAAACCAAAACCAAAAATAATCTGATCGCGGATGAACAGCAGTTTCTCGACACCGTGATCAGCGACCTACAAATTAAATTTGTTTATGCCAACGGAGGCAACAAGGATGCGTAACGCCGCCAAGGTGATCGTTAGCGTATTGATGATTCTGACCGCGGGTGTTTCGGTAAAATTATTGGCCGACAACGCGGTTGGCCCCATGCCCAAACTGAAAGCCAGTGACCCGCTCCCCGCCAATTTATTTGTCGAGCTGGCGAAGAATGTGAATCCGGCCGTGGTCAATATTTATACGACCTATCTCCCTAAGGGCCGCATGCGCAGCCCCGATCCCATGATGGAAATGTTTGAACAGTTTATGGGACCCGGCGCGTTCGGTCCGCAGATGCCGCAGCAGGCGCTTGGAACCGGGTTTTTGATTCGCGAGGACGGTTTGATTATCACCAACAATCACGTGATCGACCGCGCTGACGTGATTAAAGTGCAAATTGAAGAAAGCCGGCTCGGCCAGAGCTATGACGCCAAAGTGATCGGCAAAGATGCTAAGACCGACATCGCTTTAATTAAAATCGATGCCAAAAAGAAATTGCCGTTTTTGAAAATGGGTTCCAGCGCCGACGCGCAAGTGGGCGAATGGGTCGCGGCCTTCGGCAATCCGCTGGGCTATGGCCACACTATGACCAAGGGAATTATTTCGGCCATCGGCCGCGAAATCGATGAGCTCAATTTATTTCCGTTCATTCAAACCGATGCCAGCATTAATCCCGGAAATTCCGGCGGCCCCCTAGTCAACTCGCAAGGTCTGGTGATCGGCGTGAACACCGCCATCGACCAGCGCGGACAAGGCATCGGCTTTGTAATTCCCATCGACAACGTAAAAAGTCTTTTGCCCCAGCTGGAAAAAGAAGGAACCATCAAGCGCGGAATCTTAGGAGTGAATTTAGCCGATCTGGATGACCAAGGCGCCGACGCCCTCAATATGAAACAATCCAGCGGCGCTATGATTTTACAGGTCCTGCCTGAGTCCCCCGCCGATAAGGCCGGCCTGCAACCCTACGATTTAGTGGTCGAGTTTGAAACCAAAAAAATCACAAACAGCCATGATCTTATGAAGCTGGTGGCCGGCACGCCGGTCGGGCAAAAAGTGAATTTAAAAATCATCCGCAATGGCAAACCTAAACTGGTGGCCGTCTCTATCGGCACCACCGAATCCGTCGTCGCTAATGCGGCCAAATCACCGAAGCAAAAAGGCATTCAGGGATTGGCTGCTCCCTATAACTTAGGCTTTATCGTGAGTGATTACTCGGCACTGGTGCGCCAGGAGTTTCAATTGCCGGCGCTGCGCCAGCCGCGCCCGGTGATTGTGCATGTTGATGGCAATACTGAGGCCGGCCGCTCGGGTCTTGCTCCGGGAGATATTATTTTGGATGTGAATCGCAGTGAAGTGGCGCGGGCGAAAGATGTGGTTGGGCGCTTGAAGCGCGGAACTATAAATATTCTGCGGGTGTTGAAACAGGATCGGGTGGTTTTGGTTTCGTTGCGCGCAAACTGAACTAAAAATTCAACGCATCCCCTATCCCGACGGCCCAAAATGAGATTTTCCGAATGCAACTGACTAGACCTAAGGTGTTTAGCTAATCGTGAATTACACCGATAAGTCCATATGGCCACAGTTGAGACACCGGATAAGTTTTCCGATGAAATATACCTAGCTGTACCCACGGCTTCGCTGCTTCATTACCCCCATTCCATCTCCGACGTATTCGTCCGTTTGCCCAATGAGAAAATGGTGCGGATCTCGCGCAAGGGTGAGCCGATCGACATGGACCGCATCAGCCGTTTCGGGGCTAAAGACGTCCAGGTGCTGTATGTTAACAAGGCGGATTTCACCGGTGTGGTAACCGACCTCGTCCGCGGCGCCGCCATCTTCGGCCAACGCAATATCGCTTCCGATGAAAAGATCGCGCGCTTCTTTAGCGTGGCGGAATCGGTGTACAGCGAGCTGCTGCGCCTGCCGCTGACCGATGATTCCTTCAGCCGCACTTTGCAAGTGACCAGTGAAATTTCCACCAATATGCAACTGAAGCCCGATTTCGCGAAATTGATCAGGTCCGTGGTTTCACTCGGCGATGAATTTTCCCGCCACTCGCTGGGAACCGTGGTGGTGGCCAATATGATGATGGTCCCAATGGAATGGACCACCAAAAAACTGGTCGAGCCCGTCACCATGGGCGCATTCTTTCATGATTTAGGACTTCGAGACATTCCTGAAGAGCTGCGCAGCAAAGAGCGCGTGGAAATGAACAAAGAAGAAACTCAAGCCTGGGAAGCCCACGTCGGCATTGGCGTGCACCTGCTCAGCGCCCTTAACTTCGTAAGCCCGGAAGTGATCCGCATCGTGCAAGAGCACCACGAGACTCCCAATGGCACCGGATTCCCAAGCCGCCTCCGTCAGGAACGCATGTTCCCAATGGCCAAAGTGGTTTCACTGGCGAACGTTCTCGCCCATGATATTTTTGATCCCGCGCATGAAGGCCAACCGTTCTCGATTGAGAATCTGCTTAAGAAAATAGATTATGTTTACTCGGTTCAATACGGCACTGAGCTGGCCCGCAACGCCGCGCGGATATTCCGTAAAACTGACGACAAAGCCGCCTAATTTCCCAAATTTCTCAAATTGCGCCGTTCACGCTCAATAATCCTAAAGTCCAGGTCTAGTCTTGCCGTTAGATTATATGGACATGTGTACGTGCAGCATTAGGAAGCAACCGGAGGTTTCTGTCCATGAAGATCACCGAAGTGAAAGTGTTCCCAGTCAACGAGGAGCGCTTGAAAGCTTATGTTACAATCACCATCGAGGACTGTTTTGTCGTCCGCGATCTAAAGATCATTAAAGGCAATGAAGGCCTGTTTGTGGCCATGCCGTCGAAGAAGCGCAAGGATGGCCAGTTTAAAGATATCGCCCACCCGCTCAACGCTGAAACCCGCGCCATGATTGAAGAGGCCGTGTTTGATGCGTATGAGAAGGAAGTTAAATCCATTGGGGAAAACCTCAACGACTTGCCGGGCGACGACTACTAAGATCAAATGAAACAATGTTGAATTTCGCGAGGCGGCTAACGATCGTCGCCCTTTGCATTTTTGCGCTCACCACGCGTGCACAGGATCCGCCGAAAAAAAAGCCGGTGGAATCCAAAGGCGTGGAAAGCAAAGACGCCGGCACCTATTTCAATATGTCGGGCGGCCGCTTTTTACCCAACGGCATTTACGGTGTGCGCGATGTATATCCGTACTGGGGAATGCGTTTTGGACATCCGTATGGCACCACCGGAGTTGAATGGGCCTTCACGCATATTCACGCCAAGGGTGTCACGTTTTACACCGGCTCGTTATCGCTCGCGTTTCCCTCGGAAATTGAAAGCTGGAAATTCATTCCCTTTGTTGGGATGGACACTCACTACTTCAGCGGCAAAACCAACAGACGGGAACTGCCGTTCTCAACCTCTGTGGGTTTTCACTTAGGCTTTAGTCCTATTATCGAACTTACGCCATTGGTCTCAATTCGCGCGGATTTTAAATTTAATTTCAATCCGGGCCAAACGCTCCACGTCGGTGGTGGCCTCCAATTTAATTTTTGACGCCGGATTGATACGTCTCGATTCACCCGGGCCCTGAAACCTTAACTCTTCTTAACAATACTGCCGATATATTGATGAACTTGTGGGGGTTTCACTGTACCGGTCTGGGGCGTTGGTTTCAAAATTACACAACCGTCTGTGGCTGTCATTGACAGTGGTCACCTTGCTATCGGCTTGCACGGGTGGACAGCCAACGGAAGACCAAGAAGGCGGCAGCACACCGGGAGTGGACACAACTCCTCCGGCGCCAGTGGTCTTCACCCTTCCCACCAGCAGTCCATTTTCGCACAACGGCTCGTCGGCCTCGTACACCATCACCGGCACCTGCGACATCGATGTCACCCGTCTCATTGGGCCGGGCGGAGTCAGCATCGCAACGACCACCGCGCGCACTTGGAGCCACACCGTCACCTTGACCACCACACCCACCGCGTATTCATTCACGGCCATCGATTTTTCAGGCAACGCCTCCACGCCCGCCAGCACCACCATCAGCTGGTTTCCTCCGGTGCAAATGTACCTGGCCACGCAAGCTCCGGGTGGCAACGTGACTGATGGCGTGAGTTTGTATTCCATGGAGGGCACCGCTTCGCCGTTCCTCGGCACCGCCACTCACGGTCCGAGTTTGTTTGTGTTTGATTTTGGCTTTAATTACGCGATCACCGGGGTGCGGCCATGACCGCCCGCCTGATTTTGCTTCTCACGTTCAGTGTCTTCTCAGAGACCGCATTTTCCGCGCCAACCATCGACAGCCTCAATGTCCAGGGCTTTATGAAAAAGGCCGACACCACCGCGGTCACCAACGGCACCTACACCATGGCCTTCGGCGTCTTCCAAAATGGCGTGATGATCTGGGGCAAAAGTTATCCCGTCAGCGTGACCAACGGATTATTTTCGCAATCATTGACCGGCGCCGGCGCCAATCTCACCGCGCTCCCCGCCCCGACCGGAATGAACGCCGATTTCTCCGCCGCCACTCTTAACGCCGCTTTACTTGGCGGCGCGGCCGCGGGTCCGGTGATGGTCCGTGTTTACGCCTCCACCGCCATCGATGGGGCCAATCCGCAGTTTGATTTGAGTTTGTCGGCGGTGCCCACCGCCTTCGTCGCTGAACTCGCAAAAAGTGTAAGCGCCGGATCGGTAACAGTGACGGGAATTGCCACCGCTTCGAAAACCGACACCTCGGCCGGCGCGGCTGACGCCGGGAAAATTGTTTTGCTCAACGGCACCGGCTTGATCAATCTCAACATGCTGCCGAATATTCCGGCTTCGCAAATCAACAGCGGCCAACTAGGGCTGGGCAATGGCGGAACCGGTTCGACCGATGGCTCCATCACCGGCTCCAGCAGCGTCGCGTTTAAGTCCGCCGCGGGCAACACAACCAGTATCGGCGATAACTCGGGCGCGGCGGCGGTTATTCTTCAATCGGGCACCGGCGGAATTTCGGGCGCCGTGACCGGCACGACCGGAAATGTGATACTCACTCCCGGCACCACGTCCGGATCGGTCTCCATCGGATTGGATTCCTCAAGCGGAAATTCATTTTTCGGCAATGCGGGCGGCGCAAGCGTCACCACTATCAAATCCGGCACGGGCCATATCCGCCTGTCGCCGTCGAGCACCGGTCTCGTGCGCATCACCAACGGCAACGGCATAAATTTAGTTAACGGCAGCGGCAGCATCACGCTGAATGCTCCGCTCAATCCCACGTCCTACAGTTTAAATTTTCCCGGAACGGTCGGCAGCGCCAATCAATTTTTGCAAACCGATGGCGCCGGCAATTTATCCTGGGTCACGGGCGCGGGCTCGGTGCTGTCGGTGACCGGTGGCACCGGCACAACGGGCGGGACGATCACCAGCACGGGCACGATCAATGTCAATGTGGGCACCGGGCCCAATCAAGTTTTACAATTGAACGGCTCTTCACAAATTCCCGCGGTGGACGGTTCCCTTCTGACTTTAATCAACGCCGCGAAACTGCAAACCCGGATTGTGAGCTCCACCACTCCCACCATGAGCCAAGTTTTGAAATGGAATGGTTCGCAGTGGGAACCCACCGCCGACAGCGACTCGGGCGGCGACATCACCTCGGTCACCGCCGGCTTAGGCTTAGTGGGCGGCGCTATTTTTGGTGATGTGACTCTGTCGGTGAACCTCGGCACCGGTCCCAATCAAATCGTGCAACTAAACGGATCCTCGCAATTGCCCGCGCTTGACGGTTCATTTCTGACTCTGGTGAACGCGGTCAAACTGCAAACTTTCCCCGTGGCCTCGACCACCCCCACACTCAATCAAGTGCTGAAGTGGAACGGCTCGCAATGGGAGTCCACCGCGGAAGCGGGCGGGATCAGCAGTTTAACGGGAGATGTTTCCGCCTCGGGAACGGGCGCAGTAGTGGCCACGATCGGCGCCAACAAAGTCACATCCGCCAAACTGAATGCGACGGGTATCGCGGTCAGCCGCGTGCTGATCACCAACGCCACTGACGGAACCACAGTGGACTACGCCACCTGCGGCGTCGACGGACAGATTTTAAAATACACAGCGGCTTTAGGCTGGACCTGCGCCCCGGACGACAATGCAGCCGGCGTCACACTCGTCGCGGGCGGAGCGGGAACCACTGGCGGCTCATTTTCCAATGCCGGAACTATTAATGTAGATGTCGGAACTGGACCCAACCAGGTCTTGCAGTTAAATGGTTCTTCGAGAATCCCTGCGGTTGACGGATCTTTGCTCACCTTCGTCAATGCAGCCAAATTGCAAACGGTCACCCTCGCCTCGACCGCGCCCACCACCAATTATATTTTGCGTTTCAATGGCTCGCAATGGGAACCCAGTGCCGAGTCTCTGGCTTCCGGCGACATCACGCAAGTGAGCG
>JANMVK010000744.1:0-1043 GCA_031392725.1 Pseudobdellovibrionaceae bacterium | reverse complement strand
CCGTGTAGTTGCGCCGGTTCTCCACACCTTTATCCAGAAGGATCGGGATTTTCAATCCCACAGGTCCGCAGCTGCCGGGTGAAGCGCCGGTGAGCTGGCGCACTTCTTCCTCATTCAGCATTTGCGGAGGATTGCTCAAGCCAAAATGATTTTTCAATTTCACGGCGTTGACTTCGTCACTGCCGCGCAGAATTACCGCCACCGGATTTAAATTTTTCTTGGGATCGTCGCTGGCGGAAAAAAACATGGTCTTGACCAGCTGATTGGACGGCACTTTTAAAAATTTAGCCAGAGCGTCGATGGTTTTTAGGCCGGGCGTGGGAAATTCACTCATGGCTTCCATTTCCGGAGGAGTTTTGGCCGGCCACGAATCAATCGCGGGGCACACTTCGATATTGGCGGCGAAAGAACTCTCTTCGCACACCATCAACTGATCCTCACCGCTCTCGGCGAGAATATGAAACTCCTGCGATTGATTGCCGCCGATGTTGCCGCTGTCGGCTTGCACCACCCGGAAATTGGCCCCGAGGCGCTGGAAAATCGCGGTGTAGGCTTCAAACATCGCATGATAGGCCTTCTGCGCGCCCTCTTGGTCGGCGTCGAAGCTGTAAGCATCCTTCATGGTGAATTCCCGGCCACGCATCAGACCGAAGCGCGGGCGGATTTCATCACGGAACTTAGTTTGAATCTGATAGAGATTAAACGGCAGATCGCGATAGCTCTTAACATCTTTGCGGGCGTAATCCGTGACCACTTCTTCGTGGGTGGCGCCGAGACAAAAATCGTGGCCATTGCGGTTTTTTAGTCTCTGCAGGCCGTCGCCCATGGCCGTCCAGCGGCCGGATTCTTCCCACAACTCGCGGGGCTGAACCACGGGCATCAGGATCTCGGTGCAACCTCGCTGGTCGAGTTCTTCGCGCACGATGCGCTCAAATTTTCTTAAAGATCTCAGGAGCAAATGGCCGTAGGAGTAAATCCCCGGAGCCACTTTGCGCATAAACCCGCCCCGGATCATCAGAATGTGACTGGGAATTTCAGCGTCG
>JANMVK010000699.1:0-4466 GCA_031392725.1 Pseudobdellovibrionaceae bacterium | reverse complement strand
AGCCGCTTCTGATACTGTCGGAGAGACCGAGCGCGGTTTCGTCGATAAAGAAGTGCAGCAGCTGAAGAACGAAATGGAACGGATCGCGAAGACCACTCGTTGGGGCAGCACAGTGCTTCTCGACGGAACGGGAACGAGCTTCGATTTCCAAGTCGATATTAACAATGACGAATTTAATGACCGCATCGCATTTGATGCCAGCCAACAAGATGCAACGACCGCTAACTTAGGTACTGATGGTTTCGACTTCAGCACTAAAGACGGCGCGCGCGAGGCCCTTGGTGTGTTGGAACAAGCGCAAGTAAAAGTGAACGGTTACCGCGCCAATTTGGGCGCCATTCAAAACCGTTTGATCTCCACCACTGAAAACCTCGGTGTGGCGATGGAGAACTTCTCGGCCGCCAACTCGCGCATTCGCGACACGGACGTGGCTCAGAGTTCCGCCGAACTGGCGCGCAACAATGTTTTGCAACAGGCGTCGATCAGCGTGTTGGCTCAAGCCAATATGCAGCCGGCTTCTGCTCTGAAACTTTTGTAACCTTTTTGATTTGAGTTTGGAATGGAGGCCTTCTCCTTTAGGCCTCCGGTACCTTACCTACCCGGAGTACATTTGTGCTCCGGGGTACTATATAGACTCGACATAGACTCGATCCGTTGTTGGTCTTAAGAACAAAGTCTTAGGACTCGATTGTAGTCTTGAAATGACCCACCCAACGTCGTGGATTTCTCCACGAACGTCTAGAAAACTAATCACTTTTGTCCAGATTCGCTCGACGCGACTTAAGCCGTTCACAGACTCGCCGAATAGCTTGTTGTCTGAAGCAACCGGCCTAGACGGCTTGCGGCTGAAGACACATATAAACAACCCCAGCTTATGGAGCATTCGAGCTCTTTGGGGCGCATTTGAGTAGGTACGAATGCGCACTGAAGTGAAAGGGATTTCTTTATTCAAGCCGGCATCGCCGGAAAAGGAGAACACCTATGGGCCTCAGGATAACCACAAATGTGCCGTCGGTTAACGCACAAAGAACAATGGGCAACACCACTCGCGAGCTGCAAAAGAGCTTGGCGCAATTGTCTTCCGGCAGCCGGATTACCAAAGCTGCGGACGACGCCGCTGGTTTATCAATCAGTGAAACATTAAAGTCCACCATCCGTGGCTACGGACAAGCGCAGCGCAACGCCAATGACGCCATCTCATTAGTGCAGATCGCGGAAGGCGGCTTGAACGAAATCAGCAGCATCACCACCCGCTTGAGAGAACTGGCCGTGCAGGCCGCTTCCGATACCGTGGGCGATGTGGAACGCGGATTTATCGACAAAGAAGTTCAACAATTGAAAAATGAAGCTGAGCGTATTTCGCAAGTCACACGCTTTGGCAGCAACCACCTTTTGAACGGTCAAGGCGAAGGCTTCGACTTTCAAGTGGACATAAATAATGACGATTTCAATGACCGCATCAGCTTCCAGCCTTCGGATATTAATGCGACTACCGCGTTCTTAGGCCTCGACGGTTTCAACTTTTCCGACAAATTTTCCGCCAGGGAAGCCTTGACCGTACTGGAAGATGCGCAAAAAACCGTGAACGGACACCGCGCCACGCTGGGCGCCATCCAGAACCGGCTAGTATCGACCACCGAAAACCTCGGAGTGGCCATCGAGAATTTCTCGGCCGCCAATTCGCGGATTCGTGACACCGACATCGCCCAGAGTTCCGCGGAACTGGCTCGTAACAGCGTGCTGCAACAGGCTTCCATCGGAGTGTTGGCGCAGGCCAACCAGATTCCGGGCAGCGCCTTGCGCTTGTTAACCTAGGGGTTTTATTAGAAGGCTTCAGTAATCACTTTGATTTTGTTTTAAGAGTCGAGGAGGAGTTCTCCCTCTTCGCGCACTATACCTGCCCGGAGGTTCATTTGGACCTCCGGGGTGTTTTAGGTGCCTGGCAACTGATTCACCACCCGTAGCGTCAATGTCTGACGTAAGCGCACTTCTCATATGATAATGAACTTCAAATGAGTGCGGACCTAATTCAACTACCTATAGATCAACATATTTCAGCCATCGCCGAGGCGACTCGTGCCAATCAGAATATTATTTTGACGGCGGCTCCGGGCGCTGGAAAAACGACTCGCGTACCGCCACGTTTATTGAATGTGGTTAAAGGAAAAATATTAGTCCTACAGCCGCGCCGAATGGCCGCGGTAGCGGCGACCCACCGGATTTGCGAAGAGCAGGGTTGGACTGTGGGCCGCGAAGCGGGCTATCAGGTGCGCTTTGAATCCAAGTTGCAAAAAGACACGCGCTTGGTTTTTATGACCGACGCCACTTTACTAAGGCAAATCGTCGATGATCCCGATCTAACCGGCATTGGCTTGGTCATTCTCGACGAGTTTCACGAACGCAATCTCAATCAAGATCTCGCGCTAGCCTATGTTCGCGAGCAGCAGGAGCTGGGCCGCGATATCAAAATAATGGTGATGTCGGCCACACTTTCAATTGGGAAAATAAAACGGCATTTAGGCGGCGCGGTTGTGTTTGATGTGGAAGGACAGTCGTTTCCTCTGACCATTCAACATCAGACTCAGCCCATCACCATGCAAACCAATTTCGATTTTATTGACCGCACCGTGCGCGCGGTCGGCGCCGGCTTAAAAGAGGCGAGCGGGGATGTGCTGGTGTTTTTGCCGGGTGTGGGTGAAATTTCGCGCGTGCGGGAAAAACTCGAAGGCGGCGCTTTTGATTTGCAAGTGCTGCATGGCTCGCTGCCATTGAGGGAGCAGCAAGCGGTCTTGCGGCCGGCTTCGAAGCGCCGGGTGATCTTGTCGACCAATGTGGCCGAGGCCTCAGTCACGGTTCCTGGAGTCAATTGCGTGATCGACACCGGCGTCGCCAAAATCATGCAATGCAATTTGAAAACCGGATTTTCTCAGCTGGAACTCCAGCGCATTTCACTGTTCAACGCTAAACAGCGTTCGGGCCGAGCCGCGCGCCAGTCGCCCGGCTTGTGCATAAGGTTGTGGACATCGCATGAAGAAGTGACCCAAGCGGTGGAGCCGGTGGCCGAATGTCAGCGCGTAGATTTGGCCTCGGCGTTGTTGTGGTTGTCATTTTTAAATATCACCCGTTATGACCAGTTCGCATGGCTTGAGCAACCCTCAGGGCGTTTAATTGATTTCGCGCGCAAATCGCTGCGCTGGCTGAATGCGATCGACGCCGACAACCGCATTACCGATTTCGGGCGGAAGTTGATTCAATATCCTCTGCCGCCCCGCTGGGGTTCGCTGCTCGCCATGGGTGAGAGTGAGGGCATTGGAGCTAGTGCCGCACGCATGGCCGCGATTTTGAGTGAACGGGATTTTGTTCACCGCGGGCAGGCGGGGACCGGGCAGGTGCCGTGCGATGTGTGGCACCGGATGGAAATGTTGGCTGAGAGCCGTGGCCGCCGCGACTTCGATACGATTTTGCAAACCGCTAGGCAGCTCGAGTCGTCAGTCTCGAAAGACCAATCCGCGGCGTCCCTCGAGGATGTGCAAACTTTATTGCTCCATAGCCAGGGCGATCGCCTATGCCGGCGGCGCGAGGGCAGCGAACGCGCGCTGATGGTCGGGCAAAAGGGAGTGCGCCTGTCGCCGGATTCCCAAGTGCGCACCAGCGAGTTTTTTGTGGCGCTGCAGGGAGTGGACTTGCCCGGCCAGCCCGACACGCTGATCACCTTAGCCAGTGGCTTCGATAAAAATTTCGTACTGAAGCATCTGGCCGATAAAGTCCAAACCACGGATGATGTTTATTTTGACTCTGAAAAAGAACAATTTTTCGCGCGACGGGGCCGCTTTGTGTTTGATCTTCCCATCGACACGCCCACTTTAACTCAGGTGAAGCCCGAGCAGGTGAGCGAGAAAATGGGTGAGGAGCTATTTGATCGGTGGGACTCCATTCGCCAGCGGCACGAGGGTGTGAAATTATTTTGGGAACGCTTTGAGTACTTGTGCCATCACCAGCCGGAGCATGCTTCGTTGCTCGATGAAGCGAAATTGCGTGAGACATTAGCCATGGCCGGATTCGGCTCGGTCAGCTTTAAACAAGTTTTTGAAAAAGATCTCGTGGGCTTTTTAAAAACCGCGATCGGCAGGACGGGCGTGTCCATGCTCGATAAAGAAGTTCCGGCGGAGTTTGCGGCGCCTTCTGGCCACAGCCATAAAATCGACTACTCGGAGAAACATTCGGCCTTCGTTGATGTGCGTCTTCAGGAGATATTCGGTTTGGCTCAGTCGCCGCGGTTAATGTTCGGGAAAGTTCCGATTACGTTCCGTTTGCTTGGTCCCAACTACCGCCCGGTTCAGGTGACTTCCGATTTGGGGAGTTTCTGGCGCAGTGGTTATCATGAGGTCCGCAAAGATCTGCGCATCCGATACCCAAAGCATTCGTGGCCCGACGACGGATTGACCGCCAAGCCGGAGGCCAAGGGC
>JANMVK010000149.1:0-1855 GCA_031392725.1 Pseudobdellovibrionaceae bacterium | reverse complement strand
CCTTTGGCTTGGCCGCGGCGGGGCATATTGTCCGCGCTCTTCTTGCTGATCCGTCTTGACTCCTTTTCAGCATCCCGTAGTTTGTGTCCCTTAATATAACTCAATTCGGGGGATTCTCATGAAGTTCAAGTTGCTTGTTATTTCAGCATTGGCATTTAGCACCCAGTTCGCTACTGCCACCGGCAAAAGCGCGAAAAAAATGGCCGCTAACGAAACTAACCTCTCGGCACCGCAGGTGGTTGAAAAGGGCGATAACATGATCGGCGCGCGCATGGGCCAAGGCGATGTGTTCGACAGCAAGCCGATGGTCGGCGTGAATTATGAGCGGATGCTCACTCAAAATTTCGGCGTGGGCGGCATGTTCAACTACGCCAGTTACACCCACACCTTCAATGTCGGCGGCTACCGCGGCACTTGGGAATATGATGCTTATGCATTCGCCGCATATGGCAGCCTTCATGCCGATGTGTTTAAAGTTAAAAATCTCGACACCTACGTCACCGCCGGCGTCGGCCGCACGGTGATCCGCAGTCATTGGACTTCAAACAATGGACTAGGCCGGTATGGCGATGTGGATGGAGATTCAAACTATCTGCTGGCTTATGTAAACGCCCGTTACTTTATCAATTCGGCATGGGCCTTCACCGCCTCGGTCGGCGCGCCCATCGGCACGCTCGCTTTGGGCATGGACTACCTGTTCTAATAAATGACTGAAAACCCGCCAGGCGCGACCGGCACGTCTTTGAGTTGACGGTCGCCCACGACGGGGAACATCACCAGCGCGGTTTTGGAAGCCTCTGCCGCGCCCATTCCTCGCGATAAAATTAAATCAAAATAGTTCATTTCGAATAATGCGCTGGCGGCCCAGTCGATGGAGTTTTTGTAGCCGGAAACCGGCGCCTTGATGCCGTTGGCTGACAACTGCTTAAAAATTTCCTGGCCGAATTTTCCCTTCATCACCAGGCACGAGGAAAAATGCAGGGCTTTGAGTGACGCCGCATATTTTAAGCCGTCGGCCACGACACTCGCCGGAATGTTAGCGCCGTCGACCCACAGGCCCTCTTTCTCGCCATGTGCGGCGATCGTCACCACGACCGGTTCAGGAATAAACGTAATCTCCTCAAGCCAGCGTTTCAACGAACGGGCATCGGAGAACGGGCGGCGGCGGACTTCGACATTGGGTGTGCGGTCAAAAAATGCTTTTAATATATCGCCAAAGGCGTACTCGCGGTCTTCGAGGGAAGTCTCCCAGCGCGCCTCCATTACCATCAGCCAAACTTTTCCCGGAAGCGGAACTAAGCGCGTGCCGAAAAAGGGTTTTGATTCCTCGCCCTTGACCCGGTAAAAGCCGGTGATGTTCATGCCGTTGTTGGACAGTTTTAAATCCACGAGAGGGCCCGAGGCGCCTCCCGAAATCACTCCAACATTTTCAGTTTTTGATTTCTCGATAATGCGCAGGCGGCCCAAGTTGGTGGCGAACACTCCCTCGAATGTCACTGAGTAATCCACCAAGCGTCTTCCGACCCATGGTGACCAGGTGGTCGTGCCGTCTTGTTTCCACGAACCCGCAAATTTCTCAGCGCCGGCCAGTTCAAACCAGCCTTGGCCCGAAGCTTTGGGCTCTTTATATTTAAAGGTAAGTTTGCCCGAGGTCAGCTTGCCTTCGATCGTGCAATTCTAGCCATTAATTAAATAGGTTCCGGTGACGGCGGAGCCTTTTTGCAGGGGCTAGAGCAGCATGAATAGGGAGCTGCCCCAACTCAAAGGGCTGCTCCTATCTCCGAAAATGAGACACATTTGTCGTTTGTTCGATGGATCACCTGCGCCCGTAACCTCGGTGACCCCAATCGCTTGG
>JANMVK010000675.1:0-5063 GCA_031392725.1 Pseudobdellovibrionaceae bacterium | reverse complement strand
GCGTGTTACGCGCCCACTTCGGTCCCATCAACCGCCGCGAAGCGGAACTCAATAAGTCCTGTAACGCCGCTCTTAAACAAGTGCAGGCCCTGGTCGACAACGATCCGCCCGGCGCGTGCGCTGAGCTTTTCTAAAAATTTTAAATTTTAATATGGGCCAGCACTTTGCGGAGGGCTGAGGCCTTTCGATAGATCATAAAAAAAGACTGCTCGGGCAAAATCGTTTTATCAACGACCTCGGCTTTAACTTGTCCGCCGGGCAAGCCGAATTCACCGGGCATTAGGGCAAAGCCCTTGCCCTCCTCCACCATCACCCGCAAAGCCGTCCAGCTCTCGCAGGTTCCGGCCACGCGCAACTGATGGAATGTCAAATTGTAGTGCGCGAGAAAGGCATCGACATATGGCGGATCTTTTATTTTATAGGTCAGCACCGGCGTGGTCAGCAGCCACTCCCGGTTGTGGAAGTCGGGATTTAACTTCTTGTGCGCGCATATTGAAACGGAATTGGTAAAAACCTTTTTGGCCATGAGTTCGCCGGAATTGGGCACCTGGTGCGTGATGCCGAGATCAATTGTGCGGTTGAGGAGCGATTCAATAATCTGATTGTGATTGAGATCGTTAAAGATCAGTGGATTATCCACCTTAAAATTCTTCACGATCCGGTCCATGATCTCTTTGCGGCAGCCCACGCGGATGGGAATGCTGCTGGGATTGGCGTAATGATGGGTGACTTCGCGCAGTTCCTTATCAAACCGTTCAAAATTCTCGCGCGCCAGGCGGGCCAGTTCACTGCCGAAGGCCGTGAGCATTTTTTTCTTACCCATCATCTCGAATATAGGTTGTTCGACTTTCTTCTCAAGCCCCTTTAAACGGATGGAAACCGCTCCCTGAGACATTCTTAGGCGTTCCGCCGCCTCGATCATGTTCTTCGCGCGCGCGAACTCCACCAGGATATGCAGGTCTGAGACCCAATCACCTATTATCATATTATTAATAATATATATTAAAACTCATCTATTTAACAATATATACTTTGCCAGTATCTTCCATTTCAAGCTTTCCGGGGGGAGGGCTACTGAAAAGGCGCTCTGATCAAGCGGCCAAGGGGATGGGGAATTTTTCTAAATATAACCGGTTAACTGGGGCCTTTCGGCCCCTTCTTTTTGCCCTGGACTCATTCTTGACATTTCATGAAATGTCATGAATAATACAAGAATGAAGCCCAAGAAGTTTGCCACTCAAATGGACGAGAAAGTTTTGAGGGAACTAAAGGAATACGCCGCCGAATCGGACCGGAGTATTTCCCGGATCGTTTCAGATGCGGTTCGCCTTTACCTTGGAACAGTCCGGGTTCGACCCACGTTCCGTTCAGCCATGGACGAGGTTCTCAACGACAACGCTGAGCTATTAAAAAGACTGGCGAAGTGAAGGCCGCATTATACCCAACTCTGGACGAGGCGCTCGAGCTTCACCGCATTTTGCTTGAGCGGTTTGGTGGGGCTCCCGGCGTGAGGGATTTAGGCCTATTGCAGAGCGCGCTCTCGCGCCCGCAGTCAGGTTACTACAATTCCCTGTCCCTTCAGGCCGCGGCCCTCATGCAAAGTCTCGCGCAAAATCACGCCTTCGTGGATGGCAACAAACGGGTGGCGTTTGCCCTCACCGCCATCTTTTTACGGATGAACGGATGCCGGCTAAAAGTAGAGGCCGACAACGGAGAGAGTTTCATTATAAAAACCCTGATCGGGAAGAAGGCCGATCTGAATGAAATCTCAAACTGGCTGGAAAAACACATTCGAAAAGTTTAGTTTGCCACGACTTCCGTACAATCATTGTCTATGAAGAGCCTTTTGGGTGAATGCTGACCAGCGTATTATTGACTGGCCATTGCTAGGCTTATGGCTGAACAAAGTCACTTCGTTGGGCTTAATTAACCCCATGCCGAATGTTTCCGGCAAAAGCTCATAATCTCGCTCCATTTGCTCTTCTCGGGGCGAGGAAGCTATGCACACCGTAAGGCACTCAATCCCGAAGAGCTTAAGAAATATCAAGTGTGTGCCATGGACTCAGATTGCGTATATGTAAACAATGGTGGATGCGATTGTAATAACGGCGGAACGAAAGCTTGGATTAACAAAAGATTCCTGAATGAATTTAGAAAATTGTTTGAGGGTAACAACTGTTACTTAATGGGTGGTGCCCATTGCGGAACATCTAAGCCTCGTTGTATTGAGGGAATGTGCACCGCTCAAGATTAAAGAGGCTGTATTGGAAGTGCTGGCCATCAATCACTTGTTATCGGTCCCCCACCAGTCGGAAATACGCAGGCCTGCTGACTTCGCCCCGGTGATGATAGTGGTGAGTGCGTATCCGGGTACACTCGGGATCCAAAAAAAATGAAAAAGGTAACCTTAGGCTTTAACTATTACGAGGTTAGGCAGTTCATTTCTATCGCCGGGCTCAATCGGAAAATGTTGCGCTAAAAGAGCTCCGCATTGACGGAGCGCCTTCTCCAACCTATCCGCCCATTTACCCGTACGCGGTCCTTCCAACATGGTCGCCACGACCTCGTTCCAAATATTCGATTCCAGGCGGGAGGCGATGCCTTTATCGGCCAATACGACCGCTTGGTGCTCCAATAGAGAAAAAAATAGCAGGATCCCGGTTCCTTGCCCGGTGGCACCTAAACCTTCAAAGTAAAACTCCAGTTCGGCCCGGGCTACAACCTGCCGGCGCAGATCTCTAACGGGTGTGACCGCGCGGATCACTGCCGGAATTTTAGAAAGGGCCCAAGACACCAGTGCCGTGACTACGAGGGCCGACGGCACCAGCCACCAACTGGCCATCCATATAAAATGGTGGCGCTCAATCCATACAAAAAACAAAACCGCGCTGGCCAGCCAGCCGAACAACATAAAGAAGATGTGACCGGTCACGATCGAACTCTTCACGATCATCAATCGAATTTCTCCGGAGGTTTTTTGTTCCAGATCCGAGATCACTTTTTCCAAATGCTCGAGTTCTTGTTGTTTGAGAGGAACCTTTACTTTACCAGCCACCACTTGAGCCTCCTCCGCTAAAGCCACCGCCGCCGCCACCCCAGCCGCCGCCGCCAAATCCGCCCCCGCCAAATCCTCCTCCACCCAAAAAGGTGCCGCCGCCCAAACCCATCAGGCCGCGGCGCCGGCGGAAGAACATACTGGGAATCATGAATATCAAAATAAATATCAGCCAAATGATCATTTCAATTTTTTTGCCAACCGGCATTTTGCGATCTTCTTGGCCCTCAGGCACACCTTCGCCCCGTTGATCGGCGAATTTTGGATCGGTGTAATGAAGAATGGCAAACACGCCGGCGGTGATCGCGCGATCGGAGTTGCCGTCCCGGAAACCGGGCACAATCACTTCTCGTATAATCCGCGAGGCTGTAATATCCGGCAAAACGCCTTCGCGTCCCTGCCCGACCTCAATCCGCACGCGGCGTTCTTTGGCGGCCACCAATAGCAGCACACCGTTGTCTTCTTTGGCAGATCCCAATTTCCATTGATCGGTGACTTTAATACTGGCTTCTTCAATGGAGAGCCCACCCAGATCCGGCACCGTGAGAATTTGCAATTGAGTGCCGCCGGAGTCCTGCACTTGGCGCAGCAGGTTTTCCATTCCCTGCTGAGTTCTTGTAGAGAGCATATTGGCTTGATCCACCACCGGCCCCGTTAGAGACGGCACTTGGAATTCAGCCCGCGCCACGTTCAGCGCGAAAGCGGCGAGAAGCCAAACCATCATTAGAATTTAACCGCGGGCGCTTCCTGCACCTTTTGCTTTTCAGCTTCGGCCACATCCCACTGAGCTTTCTTGTCTTTTTTGTAAAACAGCGAATTGGTCCAACTCGATGGCGGGACAGTCACTTGATTGTTGAAGGCCTGAATCGATTCAATCAATCGCTGGCGCGCGACTGTGATCCGGTTTTCCGTGCCTTCCAGCTGCGCTTGCAAATCGCGAAAATTGGCGTCGGCTTTGAGATCCGGATATTTTTCGGTGACCACCATCAAACGGCCAAGCGCTTGGCTCAACTGCCCTTGGGCCTGTTGATACTTCGCCACCTGCTCGGGCGTGGCCTTGCTCGGATCGATGTTCATCGATGTGGCTTTGGCGCGCGCTTCGGTGACTTCGGTTAAGGTGCTTTTTTCATGTGAAGCATAGCCCTTCACCGTTTCCACCAAATTGGGCACCAGATCCGCGCGGCGTTTGTACTGATTGGTGACCTCGCTGCTGGCGGCATCCACTTGATTCTCACTTTGGGGAATGCTTTGAATTCCGCAGGCCGTAAGTCCCAGGACCATAATTGCGGATATGATTAGCTTTCGTTTCATTTGGAATCCTCCATCTTTGACGGTGTTCTAGCAGACTAAAGTCGCGAGGTCACGCACCACCGTTAATCGGGGGCCTAAGTGTGCCGATACATTAGTATATGAGCCAGAAGTTTGTAGTTTCACATCTAGATCAGCAGATGGGGCCATTTGACGAGCAAGAGCTCAAAATGAAGTGGGCCGCCGGCGAAATTCTCCCTATTGACTACGTCTATGACGAAGCCAAGGAGGATTGGATCCTGCTGGCCGACCGCTTTCCGTGGGCCGCCAAGCCCATCAAAGACGACGGCAGCGCACCTCCCCCGATTCGTGATGTGAATATCATCAAGCGCACTCCGCCCCCGGCTAAGCCCATGGGCGAAATTTCCAAGGTCATGCCCATGCCAAATTTGGCTTCACCTATGATCGCGGGCCCCGTGACGCCGGTTTTGTCCAACAGCGCCCCCGTTAACGAAACTCTGAAGGCCGCCATGGACATCATCCGTTACACCGAAATTATTCCGCGTAAGGTGGAAAACAGTTTTCCAGTGGAACCCAAACACGAATTGAGAGTGGAGTTGCCGGAAATCACCAACGTGATCGCTCCTATTCCAACTCCCACATCCGCTCCCAAAGTTGAGAAGCCACCCGATTCATTTTTAAAACTCGATATGCTGGTGCCGCTCGCACCAATGGAAAACCTGATGATGCCGGATCTTCA
>JANMVK010000673.1:0-1248 GCA_031392725.1 Pseudobdellovibrionaceae bacterium | reverse complement strand
GCCAGCGGGAACGCCACCGGACGCCAATTGCGCCTTCACCGCTTGCGCGCGCTGCTCACTCAGCGCCCGATTGGTGGCCGTGGAGCCGGTGCTATCAGTGTAGCCCTTAATGGTTAGCACGTTTTCAGGATATTTTTTTAGGATGGCCGACATCTGCGACAAATTGCCGTTGGCGGCGGGTTTTAAATCCGATTTGCCGGAATCAAATAAGATATCGCTTTTCAATTTGGTCACGATGCCTTGTTCCGTGCGTTTGGTCTCGGCGATTTTTTCCAATTCCTTGGCTTGTTTGTCCATGCGATGCCCAACGGTGCCGCCGACGGCTCCGCCGAGCAACGCGCCCATGGCCGCGCCTTTACCGCGATTGCCGGTTTGGTGACCGACCACCGCTCCAAGAACTCCGCCCGCAGCCGCGCCGATACCAGCACCTATAGCGGTGTTCTTACCGGCCGTTTCACAACCCGAGAGAATGACCGATCCCGCGATCCACATAATGACTAATGAATTGGTTTTCATAAAATGCCCCTTTCAGCTGGCAAAAGAGCCATACTACCTTCAATCCGGCCGGGAATACAGATGCGCAGCGAAGGGAATCAGAGAAGCCAGACCAAGATAGGTATGGATCCAAACCATCGAGGCTTTCAGGCCTTCATGCGAAGCGTAAAATAGAAAAGGAACAGTGACGAACAACACAATACACATCGTCGCCATGCTGATCCCGGTCTTCAATCGCCGGCGCCGGCGCCATCCCGGTAAAACGTGAGTGGCCCATAGATATCCAAACAACATTAAAAAAACCAACCCGACGATGGAATGGGCCTGCAGAGCGGTGATTTGAATGCCTTGAGGTTCCGGACCCATACCGAGGTCGACTTGCAGCCATTCTTTATAAACAAAAACGGCGACGCCGGAGACATAGAGTATCAACATCGCGGCGAGCAGGATGCTCTTAAACGGCTGGAATAGCTTCACCGGCGCTCAATTCGCTCAACTGAAAAGCCGGATGCCACCACGATGGAGTCGATCTCCTTATCGGTCAGGCGTTGCCCTTCCCTCAGACCAATCGTCACCAATTTGCTGTCCAGACTAATCTCAATTTTTTGCACCTCAGGATGGGACGAGAATTTTTGCTCAATCCCTTGCGCGCAAAAGCCGCACACCAATCCCCGCACCCAAACGCGCACGTCTTCGGCCGCGGCGGGAAGAGGCCACAATGTTGATGCCGCTGTTGATCTCAACATTGTGGCC
>JANMVK010000613.1:0-3256 GCA_031392725.1 Pseudobdellovibrionaceae bacterium | reverse complement strand
GACGGCAAGGTCGTGCTGAACTTCCCGCAGGTCACCGATGACGACAAAAATGAGTATGAACTCGATGTCGTGTCCGACAAGTACTTCGCGTTTGTTGAAGACTTCTGCTAATTTTATTCTAAATCATTAACGGAATTCACTTCGCGGTCGACGTCCTCGGAATTATCCAGAGGCTCCGGCTTGGCCACGGTTTCGCTCTCCGAGTCCTCCACCGCTCTTTCGACGGACTGTTCGTCAATCTCCAGATCGGACGGTTTTGGCATGGGCACATCGGTCTCCAAGCTGTAAGACGGTGCGCCCGAGAACGACGAGTAGCCGACTGAGGTCCATGGAAATTGCCCCATCATGGCCATCGAGCGCTCGTAGGAAGTTTCATTTAATTTTCCATAAGCGGCCATGCGCCTGAGAATGTTGGATACGGATTTACGCGAGAACGCCGTGAGCGCGCCTTTGCGGAATCCTTGGGAATAGACTTTGGGATTAGGCAGCAGGTGCGCCAAGTAGGCGGCTTGCAGCGGATGCAGGTTGCTTGGGTCGGTTTGAAAATAGTGTTCCGAGGCGGCTTTAATGCCGTAAATTTCCGGGCCGAACTCCACCACGTTTAAATATTTTTCGAGAATAAAATCTTTGCCGTAGCGTTTTTCAATGGCGTTGGCGAGATAGGCCTCTTTCACTTTGCGCCACACGCTCTTGTCGGCGCTGAGAAAAATATTTTTGGCCAGTTGCTGGGTCAGAGTGGAGCCCCCGCGTCCGGCTTTGCCGCTGCGGAGGTTGGCGCTCACGCTCTCGGAAATTTCATGCCAGTCAAAGCCCTTGTGTGAATAAAAAGCGCCGTCTTCCGACACAATTACGGCGTGAATGACGTATGACGAAATAGAATTGAGTTTAACGTAGTTGGCTGAAGTCGGGCACAATTTAACTTGAAACATGCTGGTGGTGAAGCAGCGCTCGAGCATAGTCACGTCAGGAATGCTGAGCAGCAGGCCGCACAACACCACGCCCAACAGCAAAACTCCGCTGATCGCCATTTTGACGAAGCTGCCGAGCAGCGACGGGCGCGGCGGCAGTTGAACTAACTCAGGTATCCGTGTTGCTTCATCCATTGCACACTCTCGTTCAATGCTTCCTGCGCCGGCCGCGGTTGAAATCCCAGCTCCGCGGTCGCCTTACCATGTTCAAACCAGTGAAACAGGACCGAAGTCCAGGCGTTCTCTCCACTGATGGGTCCTTTTCGGCCAATTTTTTCCAATCCATCACCCAGTTTTCCGAGGGCGTGGACGGCGAAGTTCGGTAGACGGATTGCGGGCGGCTTCTGGCCCGCCAGTTTTGCGATCCGGGTCAGTAGATCATGAATTGTCAGGTTTTCCCCGCTCAAGATGTAACGCTCTCCGTTTCGACCTAGGTCACGTGCTTTGACAACGGCGCGGACTACGTCATGCACCGAAACTACGCTCACGCCGCCTGAGGTGTAAAACGGCAGTTGCCCGCGCGCCACTTTGAGTTGGGTTTTGCGGCTGCCTTTTTTGGCGTCGCCAGCCCCGTAAATAGTCGATGGATTGAGGATCACGCCCTTGATGCGGCCTTTTTGACAGGCGTCGCGTACTAAATCTTCCGCCGCTTTTTTGGTTTCAAAATAGCCGAGATTCAGATGTGAGAGGTTGTAGGGGCTGGATTCGTTGAGCGGCCGGCCGTCGAAACTGGCACCGATGGCCACCACTGAACTCATATAAATCAACTTGGCCTGGCGCTTGGCGACGGCTTCGACCACATTGCGAGTGCCCTTCACATTGACCAGCTCCATTTGGGCGCGCATCGACTTTGTGTAACCGACCACTCCCGCCAGATGAAAAACTGTATCAACGTCCTGAAGGGCGGCATCGACCGAATCCAAATCGGTCACGTCACCCAAGCACGACTTAAACGATAGGCCAGCCAAGTCTTCCAGTGAGGTGTTGGTGCGGTGGAGGATGTGAACTTTTTCACCCTGCTCAATGAGCTGGCGCACCAGCCATGATCCGACAAAACCTGAAGCGCCTGTTACTAGAGAAGCCATGGGGTCAATGACTACACCGAAAGTCGGTGAATTGATATTCCATTTTTGGATTCACGCTCCGACGGTGGTAACCTTAAGGGTAGAACATTCTAGCTTCGAGGGGATTCGATGAGTACGCTGCTTCAGAACGTCTACCTGTTTAAAGGAATGGATACCAAGGAACTCGCCGCGGTGGCTGAAATCGGAGTGCCGCAAACCCTGCACGGCGGAGACACAATTTTTATCAAAGGTGAGGCCGCGACGGCTTTGTACTTGATCAAATTTGGATCGGTAAAAATTCAACAGACTACCAAAGCGGGCGACAACCTAGTGGTCAGCACTTTGGGCACCGGCAGCCACTTTGGCGAAATGGGATTTATTGACGGGCAGCCGCGCTCGGCTTCCGCCGCCGCCTCTGAGGCCACCGAAGTGGTGGCCATACCTTACGATAAGTTGAGAATGTTTTTGTCCGGCAACAAAGATGCCGCCGTTAAATTTTATAAAGAGGTTTCACACTTTCTGTGCGGCCGGTTGCGGATGACCACCACGGATTTAAATTTCGCGCGCGAAAAAAACCTAAGTCACTTCTGAGGTATTGCACATGCAGCTGACCACCATCTTGGGACTCATCATCGGTATCGGCGGCATTGTCGCGGGCAACTTTCTCGAGGGCGGAACCATCGGCCCGCTGTTTCAGCTCACCGCGGCCTGCATTGTGTTCGGCGGCACTTTCGGCGCCACGATCCTGTCAAACCGCTACGAGGATTTGAAGCTGGCGTTTGAATATATAAAACTTTTGTTTCAGTCCTCGGAAACCAACGAACGCAATATTATCGCCACCGAGATCATTCAGTCGGCGCAAACGGCCCGGCGCGAAAGCTTGCTGGCGCTGGAGAAAAATTTAAATAAAATGCGCGATCCCTTTATGCGCTCCGTTTACCGCTTCGCCATTGATGGCGTGGACCCGGAAGTCCTGCGCAAGATTTTTCAAGAGGAAATTACCGTGAACGAGCGGCGCAAACTGGCCGCCGCCAAAGTGTGGAATGACGCCGGCGGCTTCGCGCCCACCATCGGCATTATCGGCGCCGTGCTGGGATTGATCAGCGTGATGGCCAATATCTCCGACACCGCTTTACTCGGACAAGGTATCGCCGTGGCTTTTGTCGCCACCGTTTATGGCGTGGGTTCGGCCAACTTGGTGTTTATTCCCATCGCCAACAAACT
>JANMVK010000597.1:0-4615 GCA_031392725.1 Pseudobdellovibrionaceae bacterium | reverse complement strand
CAGATTTTATTTTTCATTTTGGACCGGGTGCTGGTGCGGGTTCTTTTTAGTCCGGGCCGTGGTCTTCACTTGGCTCGGGTATAAATGGGAATATGCCGAATGGATGTATATGCGGGTGGTGATCGGGCAGGGTTCATTTTGGACACTGGTGGCTCTGAGCCTGCTCTTGTCCCGGCCCGTATGGAGATTATTTGTCCAGATGAGATGGATGCCTTCGCAACGCCAGGCCGTGTGACGCGCCGTTTAGCCGCTGCGGAAGTGGTGGCCTCTCAGATCATTTCGCCTAACTCGTCTTCGGTTTACAATTGCGTGTCGGTTCAATCACCGCCGCGGGTAAGCGCGGAATCGTGAAATTCGGCTTTTTAAATTGAAACATGTCCATCAGACCGTCGGCGTTGGCGTCGCGCGCGGTGAGATAGGGCAAATTGTATTTGTACTCAATAAATTTCAAAATCGAAGTGTGGTCGTAGGTGACATGCGAGACATGATGGCGTTTTACATAGGGAGAAATCGCCAGAAACGGCACGCGGAAGCCATAGCGGGTGAAGCCGCCGATGGCGCCGTCTTCGGCCTTGGCTGGTAGCAAGGCATCCGGCGCGCAGGCGGAGGGCGGCGGCACGTGATCATAGAAATTCCCGCCTTCATCATAAACTAAGAACAGTGCGGCCTTTTTCCATGCCTTGCTTTCCATCAAACCACCGATGACCGAGGCCATCCACGCCTGCCCCGCTTGAATATTGGCGTCGGGATGTTCGTCTTCGTCATCCGCTTGCGCATCGAGAAACACCACTTGCGGAAGTTTATTGGCCGCGAGGTCCTCATAGTAAGCGCGCATTTCACCGAACTTGTCGGCGCCCTTGGATTGAATGGTGTGGAATAGGCTGATGTAACCGGGCGTGTACATGTGATATTTCCAGTCCGCGTAGTACTTCCAGGTGATTTTGTGTTCATCGAGAGAATCGAAAATGGTTTTTTGTTTCCATTGGCCGAAATCTTTCGGCGGAATGTTATCGGTGTGGCCAAAGGCCGTGCCCGCGTAGAGAAAATAACGGTTGGGATAAGTCGGGCCGATCACCGAGGAGAAAAAGCGGTCGCCGGTGGCGAATTGATTGGCCACCGCGTAGTAAAATGGCAAGTCGGTGTGATCATAGTAGGCCATGACCTTGGCTCCATTGCCCCGTACGAAGCCGTCATTGCGCCCGCCGTTCCACGAGCTGTGCATATCAACCCACTCGTGGTTGGTGTCGGAGATGCACAAATTGGTTTCTTTGCGGATCTTCACCGGGTTGCCGTTACTATCGGGCAAAGTGGCCCGCAGATCCAAACCGTCGATTTGCTTGCCGTAAAACTGCGGCTGATTGAGGCGTCCGAAATAAGTGTCGAAGGACCGGTTCTCCTGCATAACAACGATAATGTGCTCAATGGGAATATTGGTGTTGTTGGTGCCCGCCGGGAGATCGGGATAGGGCCGCTCACCCGCCTGCTTCGCGCACGGCACGCTGGCCAGACCGCGGTCAGCCGGATACAGCG
Source organism: Pseudobdellovibrionaceae bacterium (assembly GCA_031392725.1). Lineage (GTDB taxonomy): Bacteria > Bdellovibrionota > Bdellovibrionia > Bdellovibrionales > UBA1609 > JALHOQ01. Next base: position 3,085 of record JANMVK010000597.1, on the reverse strand, counting down.
TCGGACCCTCGATTACGACTTCCATGGGTTTAACGGCAGGTTTTGTTGCACAGGCCACAATGATCACCGAGAGGAGAACGAGCGGTAAACGCATGGTCATCTCCATATTCCCAAAATTGGTTTGGCAGTAAGATCTCCTTTACCGAGATTTCCCAACGTCCAATTGTCTTCGATCAGCTTGAGGATAGAGAAGTGATTGAGGGCATCCGAGATCACCTGCCCGTCGCGCACCGGTCCGCCGACAATGCTGGTGTAAATTTGATTGGCCACCGTGCCGCCGTCTTCATCGAAGGTGGAGATCAGAATGGTGCGCTCCATAAGTTTTTTGTCGGCCACCAGCGCTGAGAATTTTTCCCGGTACCAGGTGTCGGCGAAGGTAACGCCGGTGTCATGGCCGTCATTGTTGACGTCGGGAATATAGAATACGTAATGAGGCAGTTGGTTTTCCTTCAAATCCTTGTCGAACTCTTTTGCCGGCACGATCTTAGCGCAGCGTTTTTTATTTTTGGCAATGCCGGTGAAGCTGATAAAGGGATTGTGGCGGCGCACATAGGACATAATTCCAATTCCGATAAAACAATTCCCCGGGTACTGTTCGGCGTACACCTTCCAGGTTAGGCCTTTGGCTTCAAGCAAATCCACGATGGTTTTGTCACCCAAGTCCACAAACTGGTCGCCCAAGCCTGCTTTTAGCACTCCGGAAATCATAGCGAGGTAGTTACCCTGCGAAGGATGTGTCACGCCGGAAAAATTGGTGAATAGCACTCCGTCTTTTCCTAGTTTTTCTAGAAACGGCTGTTTAACGGCGTCTTTGTAATCGGCGTTTTCGAGAACCACGGTGACAACGCGGTCAAAAAATTTGCCCTTAGGCGCCGCGTGGGAGCGGACGGCGGTGACCATTAACAATGTACTTAGCAAAAATTTATTCAAGTTCTCCCCGGGCCTGAGATTCCTGCGTGAGTGGGACACGGAAATAATGTTTGCGGGTTAAGGCCTGCCGCCCCTTCCACACCACATCGGTGATATGGGGATTGAGCGTGCGGGCCAGCTCCTCGTCGCCACTGAACCATTTTAGTAGTTCTTTGGACTCGACATTTTTCATCAACTGAATCTCCGCCCCGCGCAGCTCCGGCATCACTTCGAGAATGCCGAAATGGCGGTCCGCGTGTAACTCCACATCGAGCGCCGCGAGAAACGAAGCGTAAAAGCTGGCCGAGGCAAAGCCAAAGCGGCCCTTGCGCATGTCCACCAGTTCCGCGATGTCGTCAGTGCCCGAACGTTCGACTAAACGCCTGACGCCGGAAGGACCGTGATTGTAAGCCGTAACGGCCAGAGGCCAAAGTTTTAGCAAATTAAAATTCGTGCGCATTTTTTTGGCCGCGGCCCGGGTCGCGCGGAGAGGATCATTGCGTTCGTCGGCCGAGGCGTCCATACGCATATAGGCGCGGGCCGTGGACCGCATAAACTGCCAAATGCCGCTGGCGCCGACGCGCGAACGGGCTCGCAGGTTAAATGAACTCTCCACGAAGGGCAAACGGGTCAGCTCAATGGGCAAACCTTCCTGCCGGAAAATTTCTTCCATTTGTTTTAAATACCGGCCCGACTGATAAATTCCGCGCATAAAAATATCGCGCTGGCCCAGCTGAAAACGCAAGCGGCCCTTGTTGGCGGCTTCCGAAAAACGTTTGGTGTCATCGATCGTGGCGAACATGGTCCAATAGCGCAGGTCCTCGCCGGTGAGGCCCTCACCGCTGTTGAGCAGCTGCAAACGCTTTAAGCGGTTGCCGATGTCCTTCTTGCGCTCATCAACGCGCGTCTTGCGCATTTTTTCCCGCTGTTTGGTGGACAGAGTTTCATTAAAATCCAAATCTTGGAAATCCACCATTTCGTAAACCAGCTCGACATACTTGCTGTCATGGAGCACACCCTGATTGGAATTGTACTTGGTGTACATGTCGCGCCAAAATTGCACGCGCGCTTCCATTCCTTTCGGAACAGAAAAGGCCTCAGGCGTCCAGCCGAGCGCGGAATCTTGTTTCGTGTAATGCGACGGCGCCCATTTGGGATTTAACGGCGTGAACTGGGGGATTTCACTTTCCTGAGGGAGAACTTCCTCAGGCACCTCGGTCACTTCTTCGCCGGATTCGGTGACTTCGTTCGCGCCGGGCGGAGTCGGCGGAATATCGCCGGCGTTGTCGCCCTCGAACACCAATTCACGTGGAGCGCTCGAGGCCACATTCGCGCAAAACATCGACAATACAAAAATTTGCAGGCCCCATTTGATCATACTTCTATTGGACCAGTTCCGCCGCCAGGGCGTCAAACAGACGTCGGACCGATTCTCCCTGATCGGCCTTTCCATTGAAGATGAAAGCAAAGGCGCGCACCGAACCGTCCTTGCGTCCAGCGTATCCGGCCAGACCGACGACACCGTTAAGCAGGCCCGTCTTGCCCCGAACCCAGCCTTGCGCGGGCGTGTCTTTCATGCGGCTCTTGAGCGTGCCATCGACACCGGCCATGGGGAGCGCGGTTAAATATTCGGCGAACGTGGGAAAGTGGCGGTAACTCGCGGCTAAAACTTTTGCGAGATCAACGGCTCGCATTTTATTGCGCCGGCTGAGGCCCGAGGGATTGATCAGCGTGAATCGGCTCTCGGGAATGCCAAAATCCACCAGCTGCGCGCGGATCACCTTCATGCCGTTTTCCAAAGTGGCGGGCTGGCCCGGATTTTTTTGCATGGCCAAATCCTTAGTCAGCATTTCGGCCACGTAGTTATTGGAAAATTTCATCATATCGGCGACGGCCTGATGAATCGGCTTGGAATCCGCCTTGGCCAGCATTTTCATATCCGCGGTGCGCTTGCCGGGCGTGATTTTTCCGCTTACGGTCACGCCTCTTTGCGAGAGGAAAAACTGCAGATTGCGGCCCGACCATTCGACCGGATCGTCGATATTTTTGTAAACGGCCACTTCATTTTGATTGATGCCCATGGAACCTTTGACGGTAATCTTGTTGCCGTCGCGGCTCACCTCCAGATTGTTGCCGCCCGAGCTTGTAGTTTTGGCCTTGTTGTCAACGGTGAAGC
>JANMVK010000538.1:0-3458 GCA_031392725.1 Pseudobdellovibrionaceae bacterium | reverse complement strand
GCATCTTCGACCAACTTGCGCCGGGCCTGACACATAGCTGTTTCAGATGTATCGCCATTAGCCGCGGTTTGATCCTGGCCACTGCACATATTTCCGTTGCGGATCTTTCTAATTTTGGCTTCCACGATCAAGCGGTCGGCGTCGATTTTTCTTTCGATTTTGTCGGCTGCGACCATCTCTTTTTCGCGAATGTCGCCGGCCATTTTTTTGGATTCCCGGGTCGGAGTGCTGCGCACGCAGCGCTTGTGAAATTCTTCGGCCTTGACCTGCCAGCGTTGGCGGTCCGATTTGCCCACGTTTTGCATCATGGAGCCAAATCCGCCGCGATTGTGAATGTTGGCTGTGATTTCCGCGGCTTGAATCTTCTGCAACTCGGTCACTTGCTGTAAAGCGGATTGGTGACACTGAAGCATAATCTGAGTCATGGTCTGACCATATTTCAGGTCGGCCTCGCGCCGTTGCATTTGAACCGCTGAGCGGCGCTCTTCAACTCGAGTCAGTTCTTCTTGAAGCTGGAAGACCTGTTGGGCCAATTGATTTTGCGCTTCTTCCTGGGCGCGCTTAGCTTCTCTTAATTTTTCAGCCTGCTTCTCCGCTTCTTGCATCATTTGATCGCGGACTTGTGAGAGTTTTTCGCCCGCACTTTTGTCGGCGTTGTTTACGGCTTTTTCCGCCTCATTATTTTTCTTCTGCAAATCCTGAACGGCCTTCTTTTTTTCCTTAATTTCGGCTTCTAGTTTGTCTATGTCTTTGGCGGCAAGGGCCGGACATATATTCATCCGCCGGGTGAGATCGGCTATATTGATTTCACTTCCACTGGAGGGTGACACGGCTCCGGCGTCGGAATCCAATCTCGCGCACATGGCGTGATTGGACCATTCTTCCGGTTTAATATTATTGCACTCGCATTTTTCAATGGCTTGACCGCACCCGATATTGCCATTGCCGGTACGGGGATGGGCGCCGCAGGCGTCAATAGATTCGTCTTTGGCTTTTTCGTAATCGGTCTCGGCCGTATCGCATTTTCGATTGGGACCGCCCGTGGGATTGTTACATTCGCGAAAATCAGTTTCGGTTTGGCGGAGGGCGGTTCTAAGGGCCTTTTTTTCGTCATCCGTTTTTCCTGAGGCGGGCCTTTCCGCATCGGCCAGCGCTTCTCTGGCCAATTTTCTGGCGGCAAAAGCTTCCTTAATGCATGTTTCCCGGGCGGCCGAAGCTGCGGCTGCGGCCGGCGGCTGCGCGCCTGCCACCAAGGAGAATGAAAGCACGAATGCGAAAATAGCTGCTTTAACAAGTGTCTCAATTTTAAACATCTTAAAGCCCCCTCCTTACAGGAGAGCGAATACAGGCTAATAGAGAGCAACCCCAATGCCAGGAAAGCCGCTACCAGAACCTATATGATTCATTTTGAGACATATTGACTGTCTAGGATAGTGAGAGGCGCGGGAGCTGTGAACATCCGGACCTACGTCGGTCACAAAAGCAGCTGGATAGATAAAAAAAGCTGTGGGTCTGAGTGATCCAAGTAAACCCGTTTAAATCAAGGTGGGTGACCATGGTAGAAACTTTAGGCTTCTCACTCGAGGTGAGCTTGCACACCATTTCCAGGGATAGCCCCCATATATGTTCTTGTAGGGTTTACTTTTGTCATCAGCCCACAGTACTACACATAGAATAACGCACAAAACTCCCAAGGTCACAGACATCAAATGTTATGCCGCAACGGAAAAGAACAAAAATTGGAACTTCGTCCTGTAACAACATGAGAATAAGCGCCGAAAAGAGATAATGACCCCAGAGAAACTTGACTTGCTATTTCCCTTCCTGGTCTGTGCTTACGGCGCGGTTATGACATTTGTGCTCAACACGCCGTTCTTCTCCGAGCTGGCCGAAGTCCGGCTGCCCCCGGCCTTAAACCAGCAAATTAAAGCCCATAGAGGCTTCAGCGTTCTGTGCCTGATTTTAGGCGGCTTTTGGTCGCTGCAAAACCTTTGGCTTTAGCCCCTTCTTTCTAGTAAGTTCTTCACTCCATGGAACAAATCAGCTTGGACTTCGAGGCTGCGGAGCGCCAAATTATGCAGCCGGTGACGAAGGAAAATCTTGAGCCGCAAATTCTCTCCGTATCGGATGTGAATCGCGCCATTAAATCCACTTTGGAAGGCCAATTTAAGCTGATTTGGCTTAAGGGTGAGATTTCCAATTTTAAGCCTCACACTTCCGGGCATTTTTATTTCAGCCTGAAAGATTCCAAAGCGCAAATCAGCGCCATCATGTTTCGCGGCTTCAATCAGAGTTTAAAATTCAAACCGCGCGATGGAATGGAAGTCATTGTTCGCGGCAAGATCACGGTTTATGAGCCGCGCGGAAATTACCAGATTTTTTGTGAGCAAATGGATCCGGTCGGCGCGGGTGCTCTGCAGTTGGCCTTTGAGCAGTTAAAAAAGAAATTGGAATTAGAGGGCTTATTCGATAAGGCCCGAAAGCGTCCTTTGCCGGCCATGCCCAAACATGTGGCGGTGGTGACTTCACCCACCGGCGCCGCGATTCGCGATATTTTAAATATCTTAAGCCGCCGCTTTAAGGGGTTGCGTGTCACCGTAGTGCCCACCGTGGTCCAAGGCGACGCCGCCGCGCCTTCGATTGTGAAAGCCATCGAACTCGCGCAAAAAATGATTGATGTCGATGTGATGATCGTCGGCCGCGGAGGCGGCAGCATTGAGGACATGTGGTGCTTTAATGACGAACGCGTGGCGCGCGCGATTTCCGCATGCCGCGTGCCCGTGATTTCCGCCGTCGGACACGAAATTGATTTCACCATCGCTGATTTTGTCGCCGATCTGCGGGCGCCTACGCCCTCGGCCGCCGCGGAACTGGTTTGCCGCAACGCCGCTGAGATTTGTGAACGCATTGTGGTGCTCGACAAGCGCTTGGCCAAGGGCCTCTTTCATTGCATTCAACTGCTCAAGCACCGCTTGGTGGGTCATGCGAAACGGCTGGTTGATCCCAAGCGCCGCTTGCAGGATTTGTCTCAGCGCTGTGATGAACTTTCCCAGCGCCTTGAGGCGGGAATCGCCCGTTACTTTGAAGGCGTCGAACAACATTTGAATTTATTGAAAGCCCAGCTGGTCTCGCCGGAAGAATTAATCCTCCGCCGCCACCAGCACATTGATATTCTTAGAACCAAACTGGAAGCCAATTGGCAGCGCAATTTGGAAATCAAGCGCGCGCGCTGGGCCCGCCTGGGCACCACACTGGACGCGGTGTCACCGCTGAAGGTGCTTGCACGCCATTTACGGTTACCCTGAACCATTACATTAGACCAACCAGATAAAGAAATATCCACTCCACTGGTCTGGCTGCTGAAAGTTTCATTTATCGCACCTCCGGGAGGTGGTCCTCCGGTACTTCCATCGCAACGAACACTGTCGAGACTTACATCATATGTATCACGAATAAAT
>JANMVK010000522.1:0-3550 GCA_031392725.1 Pseudobdellovibrionaceae bacterium | reverse complement strand
TCTCTCGAAGTTTGAAGTTTATGAAAATAACAATTGGGCCAGCATGGTCACCGGCACGGTTGCGGGCGACAATCTCGGCACGCACATTGCCACTCAACAAATTATGTCGACACTCGGCACGGGCACCGCCCCCGGATATTCCTTTATCGGCCAAGCCAATACCGGCATGTGGGCAGTGGGCACGGGTCAAATTGCGTTCAATGCAGCCGGCGTAGAACGCATGCGAATATCTAACAACGGCAATGTCGGCATAGGAACAACTACTCCCACAGAACGCCTGCACATTATCGGAAGTTCCAACGACATGACCTCGGCTGCAATAACTCTTTTCAACGGCAATACAGGTGCCTCAACGGGAGTGATGACCAATTATTATACTTCCGATTCGGATGGCTCAATCGGCGTTTTCCCGTCAACGAACGGCAATGCAAGTTATGCTGACCGCTTCGTTATGTCCTCGGCAGTGACTTCCGCTGGAATATTTTTGGAGGCGGGATATTCCGGTCAAGACATCCGTTTTACGGCAGGTAGCTCAACTGAGAGCATGCGCATTTCCAGTGGCCGAGTAGGTATAGGAACTACATCTCCTTTTGTGGGCTCCATCCTGGATGTCAACGGCACCGGCGTAAATTTCAGCTCTATTATCGTTCCGCGCGATCTCACCAATCGCCGCCCCACCGGCGCGAACGGCATGATCCGTTACAATACGAATCTTTCAAAATTTGAAGTTTACGAGGCTAACAACTGGGTCAATATGGTCTCAAGCGGTGGCGCCGCCGATAATCTGGGCAACCACATCGCCACCACGCAAATCTTCTCCACCGTCGGAACCGGCACCGCTCCGGGAATTGCATTAGGCCAAACCAACACCGGAATTTGGGCAGTTGGCACGGGCTCAATCGCTGTCTCTATCGGAGGATCAGAAAAGCTGCGTATCGATTCAGCCGGGAACCTCGGTATAGGAACCACCAATCCAATCGTCCCGCTGGACGTGGCGGGGTTGGCCCGAGTCCACAGTTACCTCTTAGTAAAAGACCCTGCCAATGCAGGTGCCTCAGCCACATTCTCTTCTGTGATACAAGGTGTTGACAACACGGACACCATCCAATGGTCCATAGGTGACAATTCCACCTCCGACAAAATGATAGAGATTGCGGCGGGCGCCAACTATGGTCAGGTCTTCCTCACCAACAATATTGAGCGCATGCGCATCACCGGTACAGGCGGCATCGGTATAGGAACCACAAATCCGGCAACTGGCGCCATATTGGATGTCAATGGCACGGGCATTAATTTTAGCTCCTTAATTGTACCGCGCGATCGCACTGCCCGACGCCCCACCACCGGCGTGAACGGCATGATCCGCTACAACACCAATCTCTCGAAGTTCGAAGTTTATGAAAATAATAATTGGACCTATATGGTTTCAAGCGGTGGCGCCGCTGACAATCTCGGCGACCACACCGCCACCACGCAAATCTTGTCGACCGTCGGAACCGGCACCGCACCCGGATATTCCTTCATCGGCCAAACCAACACTGGCATGTGGGCCGTCGGCACTGGAAACATCGCAGTTACAACCGCCGGTGTGGAACGCATGCGTATTACTAATAACGGCAGCGTTGGAATAGGAATCGCAAATCCTTTAACCGACTGGGCAGGTATTAAACTCGCGATTGACGGTGGCGATCTTGTGGTGCGATCCGGCGCTGGAATCGTGGCTCAAAGCCTCGACAACACCACTGGCTACTTGCAACTCAACTCAGACAACACATCCAGCTTTGTTTATGCCAAGGGCGCATTGGATTTAGCCATAGGAACCAATGGCGCGACGAAGCCAATTGTGTTCTCGCCCGGTCAAACTGAGAGAATGCGTGTCCTTGCTAACGGTTCAGTGGGAATCGGCACAAATTCCCCGCAAACGGGATCCATACTTGAGTTGTCCGGCACCGGCGTGTACTTCAGTTCATTAATTGTTCCGCGCGACCTCACCGCCGGCCGCCCCTCCACAGGTATCAACGGCATGATTCGTTACAACACCAATCTCGCGAAGTTTGAAGTTTATGAAGCCAACAACTGGGTCAATATGGTCGGCAGCGGTGGCGCCGCGGATAACCTCGGCAACGGCGTCGCCACTACACAAATTTTATCTTTATTTGGAACCGGAACCGCTCCTGGAATTGCGTTGGGTCAAACCAACACCGGCATGTGGGCCGTGGGCACCGGCTCAATTGCATTCAATACCGCGGGTGTCGAGCGCATGCGGATGGCCGCCAATGGCAATGTGGGTATAGGAACTACAGCACCCAATGAACCTTTCGAAGTCGCCGCCAACGTGGGCAACACCTATGTCGCGATGATGGTTCACAACAATGCCACAGGCGCAGGTGCGGGTGCTCAACTTTATCTAGCGACCACCGATAATACCGCCGATTCATTTGTGCGCATGCAAACGAGTGGTGGCAATAATTGGTACGCTGGCAAAGATGGTTCAAGCGACACTTACGTCATTGGAGCTACATCCAGTGGGCCCGCTCCCGGAGTCAACGACCTTGTCACGGTTAAAAATACAGGCAACGTTGGCATAGGAACTACAACGCCGGCTGGTGGATCGATATTAGATGTTAACGGGACTGGAATAAATTTCAGCTCTATGATTGTTCCCCGCGATCTCACCAATCGCCGCCCCACTACCGGCGTCAACGGCATGATCCGCTACAACACCAATCTCTCGGCATTTGAAGTTTATCAAAATAACAACTGGGCCACGCTCGCCAGCGGCAGCCTCGGTGCGACGAATATTGATGGACTTTCAGATGGTATAACTTCAACCGGATTGAACAGCTTGTTCTTAGGCTCTAGTGCCGGTGCTTTGAACACGACGGGCGGCGATAGCAATACCGGCGTGGGCACAGCCGCTCTACAGGCCAACACTACAGGTGTCGGCAATACCGCTCTTGGCACAAATGCGCTGGACAGCAATACTACTGGGGGAGGCAACACCGCAGTTGGAGTTCTTGCTTTAGCGGGCCTTAGCATTGGGTCTGACAACTTCAACACGGCGGTTGGCTCTTCCGCGCTGAGCACCGCTAACAATGGCTCCAATTCCAACACAGCTTTAGGATACGGCGCTGCAATTTCGACCACGACTGGAGACAGTAGCACGGCCGCCGGCCGTGGCGCGCTTGCAAACAACACCTCCGGATCTGATAACGTCGCTGTCGGCTTTGCGGCCGGCGGCGGACTGGCCGGAAGCACCAACGCGCAAAGTTTCAACGTCTCTTTAGGTTCCAACGCTGGCAGTGCATTCACGACCGCGGACAATAACATTACGATCGGGTATGCCGCCGCCGACAACATCACCACTGGCGATAACAACATCGTGATCGGCTCCTCCGTCGACGCCACATCCGCTACGGCGTTGAACACATTGAATATCGGCAATGTGATCTTCGGGAATGGAATAGACGGAACAGGCACGACGATATCAAGCGGACGTATAGGAATAATGTCGAACGCTCCAAAAGGCGCATTAGATGTGGCTGGCACG
>JANMVK010000520.1:0-4917 GCA_031392725.1 Pseudobdellovibrionaceae bacterium | reverse complement strand
GCAAGCGGCAGCTTGCTGCTGTCGATCGCTGCCGGTGTGCCCGTGATCCACTTGTTGGTTCCGGCATCCCAAATTAAAGTTCTTCCGTTGCCGACGCCGCTTGCGACGCCGGTGAGGTCAGCGTCTTTATCGCCGACGTGGGCATCGACCCAAGCGCGGTTAGCGGCATCGGTGCCGGCGGTCGGTGTGCCCACACTGGTGATGCGTTGGCCGTTAAATGAATAGCTTCCGGTAAATGTGTTGTTGAGCAGCTGCAAAAGTTTTGCGTAATTAGTCGCGCTAAAAACAGTTTCTACGTTTGATTGGTTCAGGTCCGTACCGACATCGTCCTTGATCTGCACGAAATCAGCTGCGCCTTTGCCTTGCAAAGTATCCGCGACCAAAGCGTAGGCCGCGGCTGTGATTGGAACATCGGGAGTCATGGCGGTCATACCGCCACCCAAGTTGTAAGAAACGCGGATCATGCGTGAATCGCCCGCGGCCATGGTCACACCAGCGGGGCAACTGCCGCCGGGAAATGCGCCGGTGTTTAAGCCGGTGTTTTCAAATACCCGCCAGCTGAGTACAGCTGTGCCTTGCAAAAGATTCTGCGGCGAGGTGCCGGAGCCGACTTCAAGTGCGAAGCCGCCTTTGCTGGTGGCGAGGTTTTGCGCCAAATGTTCCTCGGTATAAAGAACGCAAGTGGCGTTCTTGTCGAGGACTTCAATTCTGAAATCCACCGAGGCTTGTACGACAGGCAGGCCACCCGGTTGGAACAAGGCGCCGCTGATATTTAATTTTTGGGGAGCGTATTGTGCATAAATAGAGATAGGCGAGACGATCGCAATGATCGCGAACAAAGCTATCGCAATGTTTAAACGGACCCGACTCTTCAACTAACGTCCTTCTTGTCGAGCGTTCAAGTAATCTTGGTCATGCTCGACAATTTGCCCATCCTGTTGCGTACTTAAGTCTTCATGACCTTCAATATATATCGGTTTTGGAGGACGTTAACTGGACCCGAATTCCCGGCTTGAGACGGCCAGTTGTGAGAGGGCTTTAATAATTTTTGGAATACATGGCTGGCATGTTCCAAGGTGAAACATGACACGAAATTGCTTTCAAATTATTCCGCAAAGTTGGGGTCAGGCGAGTTTGTCGCTTAACGTGTAGGATTCAAATCTTGAATATGAAACTAAAGCAGATGGGTTGGACCGAACCAGAATTTTACGCTGCCACTATTACTTGACAGCTCAGTATATTATGCATAATATACTATGTATGAATTTAGGACGCACAATCCGCCAAGCCCGTAAAAATCTCGGCCTGTCTCAATCCGAGGTGGCCAGCCGGTCAGGCGTGGGCCTAGCCACGGTTCAAAATATTGAAAATAACCGGGCTAATCCCGAGTTTAAAACTTTGGCGGAACTCTTTAAGGTTTTGCATATTAAAATGACGCTTGAGACGAAGCCGGTTGCAGTCGATTGGCCGGCGTTTGCCGGTCTTGGCTGTCCCATCACGGCAAGTAAATTTGAGGAATTTATACCTTCCCGTATTCGGCTGATTGAGGAAGTTAATCGTCTCAATCCGGCCAAACTAAAAGGCCGGGAGAGCAAGGCCGTCGCGGCGTTCCTACAGGCTTTGCGCGACCACTATCCGTCGACATGGCGCGAACTGCCGATGGCCGTGCGGGCGTGGGCGCAGAACCAGCCGTCACTCCCTAAGCTTAGGCGATTGGCGCTGGCCCGATTGGGAGAATATCTATGACCACCAATCTTGATTCCGCGCTTCTGACTAAGCTTTTACGAAGAGCCGCGGATCAGCTCAAAGGTGAGTGGCTTTTAGTGGGAGGAACTCTGTTGCCTGCGGTTGGAATCAATGTGCGAAGTACGGTTGACGTGGACCTTATCGGTCTGACCACGGCCGAGTCGGCGCAACAGTTGGAGTTAATGGAATTGGCGGGTAGTTTAGGTTTGCCGGTGGATACGATTAATCAAACCGCGGCCTTTTTTTTAAAAAAAGTGGGATACACGAAGATTGATCTCATAGTTCTTCACCAAGGCTCAACGGCCACGATCTTCCGCCCTTCGCTCGCACTCTACTGGCGTCTTAAGTGCGGCCGTTTAAGTGAAACGGACGCGGAGGACTGCCGGCACTATATGAAATTTTGTCTGGATGCCGGCGATCCGGTGAGTCTGGATGATCTAGGGGAAATTTTGCGGCGGTCGCTCATTGAAGCCGCATCCGCTGATAAAAAAAACCGGTTGCGGCAGCTCAGCCGCTCGGCTGGAATTGAGATTTGAAGTTATTTGAAGATGGGTCAGTTACCAGCGTTTAACCCAAATTTCCAATTGGTTGTAAGAGCTGCTGTTGGCGACAGCACAGCCGGCCCCGCCACCAGAAACCCGCGCGACCTGCAGGTTAAATGTGATATTCGCCTGAGGGGCCGCGTAAGAAAAGTGACCAATGGGAGTCACTCCCGACCCCCACGACATCACTGGTGTGGAACTATTCGTCCCGTCGGTGATCCGATAACCACAACCGTCCGAGCCGGTCGATTCGAACTGGCCAGCAATTACGACTTCATAATCGCCGGGAGGCAGGTAGCTGAAATTGATAGCAGGATATTTTCCCGGCGACGTACCAAAGTGAGTCGCCACCGGCGTGCCGCAATTCGCATCGGCGGTTAACGAAGTGAAAGTTCCGCTAGTAAAAGTCCAGTCACAACCCGCAGCTTGGGGAACCGTCACCTTACCCATAAATCGACTCGTGATATTTCCCCACTGGCCGCCTTCGTAGGCCTCAAAATGATTGGTGTTCGTGTTGTAACGGAGCATGCCGTTCACGCCGGTGGTGGGGCGCAACGCCGATGTTTCGCGTGGCACGATCAAGCTTGAGAAGTTCAATCCGGTTCCGTTCAGATCGAGAACCGCGCCTGTAGTGGGCGAATTGGTCATGATGCCGACTCCGCCATTGGCAGCGATGCGGACGCGTTCCAGACCCGAGGTGGCAAAGCGCATTGGCAGCACTTCTTCTTCCCAGACAAACGCAGCAGTAGGATCATATCCGATCCAAAAACCATCGGTTGAGCTCGAGCCGGTCGTTGGGTCTTGGAACGCCATCGTCGAGGAACTTGAAGTATGCCGGCCATAGACCAGGACGTCGGATACAGAATTGGTCGTGGTGCCGATTGCGATCTCACCACTAGCCTCAATTCGCAAGCGGTCGATGGAGGACGTACTAAAACCGAGGCCACCCGTACCGACGGCGTACATGCCGCGGAAATTGCCACCGGTGAAAGCGTAGCCCGTCGCATTCGCCGTTCCGGTGATGGCAACGATCGGGGAGGTCGCGATGTGGGTGCCGAGATTATCGCCGGCGCCACCGACCATATTGACCCAGTTGCTGGATTCATAAACTTCAAACTTCGAGAGATTGGTGTTGTAACGGATCATGCCGTTCACGCCGGTGGTGGGACGTAAAGCACTAGTGTCGCGCGGCACGACTAATGAACTGTAGTTCACACCTGTGCCGTTAAAATCCATAATCGCGCCGGCAGTTTGCGAGGAAGAACCCATGGATGCTGTTTTGTTGGCTAAGTTTCCATAAAATATTGAGCCAATATTTAAATGATCCGAAGTGGTAGCGGTGGGTGTGTCGGCACCAGAGCCGATGATAATATTGCGATCGCCAGTCGTAACAGAGTTGCCGGCCTGATATCCGACAAAAGTATTGTCATCTGCGGTCGTGATTAGGCTGCCGGCCTCGAATCCAAAAAATGCATTTCGGTTTGCGGAGTTGGCAGAAGATCCTGCGCCGGCATTTGAACCGACCGCTGTGTTTTCACTTCCGGTGGCATTTTTAAGGGCTTCTTGTCCGACGGCGGTGTTGTCGCCGCTGCCGGTGTTCTCAAACAGTGTGCGGTATCCGAGCGCGGTGTTGTTGCCCCCGGTTGTTTTGTTCATTGCCATAGCGCCAAAAGCAGCATTGTCTTGGCCGACGGAGTTGAGGTTCAAGGCTCCGCTGCCAATCGCGGTATTGTTGATTCCCGTTAGATTGATCTGGAGCGCGCCATTGCCCATTGCGGTGTTGTCATCGCCGGTTGAGTTGGTGGTGAGGGCATTGACGCCGACTCCCACATTGTTGATTCCTCCAGCTGCGTTTGCCGCTCCAGCAGATGTGCCAAGAAATACTACATTTGTTCCCGGCGTGGTCTTTCCATCGGTTAATCCATCGATATCTGTGGCGCCAGAACCGCCGGTACCCGTCGCCACCGTTCTCCAATCGCTGTTAGCATAAACTTCAAACGCTGCGAGATTGGTGTTGTAACGGATCATGCCGTTGACGCCAGTGGTGGGGCGGCGAACGGTGAGGTCACGCGGAACGATCATGCTGGAGAAGTTAACGCCGGTTCCGGTCAGATCCAAGAGCGAGCCCGAAAGAGGAGATGTCGTTCCTACACCGAGTCTGCCGGTGGACGTGAGTCGCATTTTCTCAACGGTACCCGAATTATTAACGTAACTGATATCACCATCAATGTAAGTAGTTAGGTCCGCACCGGCTAGGCCAATACCGCCGTACTGCCCAGTATCACCCCATGCGATGAAATCTCCAGCATCCAAATACACTCTGGACGCTTTCACGGTGCCCGGCACGGTCAATAGATGGATGGGATTGGTAGTCCCTATACCGACATTGCCGTTGTTAGATATTCGCATGCGTTCTACGCCGGCTGCATTGAACGCAATTTGACCCGTGCCCACTGCCCACATGCCGGTATTGGCTTGGCCGATAAAAGAATATCCGGGGGCGGTGCCCGTGCCGAGTGTCGACATAATTTGTTGAGTGGCAATGTGCGTGCCGAGATTGTCGCCCGCAACCGTGCCGGTGACCATGCTGGCCCAATTGTTATTTTCATAAACTTCAAACTTCGAGAGA
>JANMVK010000493.1:0-3016 GCA_031392725.1 Pseudobdellovibrionaceae bacterium | reverse complement strand
GCGGATTTAAGATGAGCAAAATCTCTATTGGAAAGACCGGCGGCGCTAGTCGGCACAGTCGCCGTCCTCGGCCGGCTCGGGCATATCGTCTGAGACCATTCCGTAAGCGCGCTCTTTACGGTACAGAGTGCGCCGGTTAATGCCTAGTATTTTTGCGGCCTTGTCTTTTTGATTGTTCATCTGTCCTAAAATTAATTTTATATAGCGCTCTTCAATTGCCTCGAGCGTCGGAGTGTCAGTGAACAATTGCTCGATGTCTTGCTTGGCCTCCTCGACTACGGTTCCCATAATGTCTTTTTTATCGATCATTTCATTGGGACACAACACGACCGCGCGCTCCACCAGATTTTCCAGCTCGCGTACATTGCCCGGCCAAGGGTGGCCCATTAGCGCCGCCATGGCTTCCGCGGTCAAACCGCGAACCCGGGAATTATTTTGCGCCGAATATTTGGTAATGAAGGCTTCCACCAGAACCGGAATGTCTTGAGTCCGGTCGCGCAGAGGGGGAACCAGGACCGGCAGAACATTCAGTCGGTAGAACAAATCCTCGCGGAACTTTCCGTCTTTCACCATTATTTTCAAATCACGGTGCGTGGCCGCGACAATCCGCACATCGATTTGCTTCAGCTGGCTGTCGCCCACCGGCCGGATTTGTTTGTCCTGCAGCACCCGCAACAACTTGGCCTGGAGAGGCAACGACAGATCGCCAATCTCATCGAGAAATATGGTTCCGCCGTGAGCCTCTTCAAATAAACCTTTTTTGTCGGCGACCGCGCCGGTAAAGGAGCCTTTGGTGTGGCCGAATAATTCACTCTCCATAAGGGCTTCAGGAATCGCCGTGCAGTTGACCGGAACAAAGGATTTGGCTTTGCGGGCACCCGAATTGTGAATGGCGCGTGCCACCAGCTCTTTGCCGGATCCGCTTTCTCCTTGTATCAAAACAGTGGCTGTGGCGGGCGCCACACGTTTTATGGTTTCAAAAACCTCCAGCATGGCCGGACTCTTGCCGATGATGGATTCGAGATTAAAACTCTTGGTTAATTCCTGTCGTAGGGATTTGTTCTCGCGGGTAAGAGACGCCCGCTCCATGGCGCGCCGGGCGAGCAACACCATTTCTTCGTTTTTAAACGGCTTTACGATGTAGTGATAAGCGCCGGCCTTCATCGCCTCAATCGCGGTTTCGATGGTGCCAAACGCAGTCATCATCACAGTCACGACAGTGGGATAATCCGCCTGCACTTTTTTTAGAAACATCAGGCCGTCGATCTCTTTCATTTTAAGGTCGGTGATCAAAACCTGCGGCAGTTCTTTCTTAAATTTAACTAAGGCTTCCTGCGCCGAAGAGTACTGGGTGACCTGATAGCCCTCGTCCGTCAGCAAGTCGAAAACCAGGCGGCCCATTTCGAGGTCGTCGTCCACCACGGCAATTTTGTGACTGAGTCGCATGAAGGTTTCCTTTGAAGTTAATGAATCTATTGGATTGAACTTCAATTGTCATGCCACTGAGCTTTATTGAGGCGGCGCCAGGCAAAATCGTAAGCATTGGAAAGTACTATGGTTAATAGATAAAATAACTCCGCCGGCGAAGAGTCTGGGACATCTTTGCAATTGGCCCTTGAAGGTTGGGCCACCTTGTCCCAAGTAAGGGCCGACCAAGTCCCTGAGTGATTTCAAGTCTGGCAGGGATCTTGAAATGACAATGACCATGACAAAACTAAAAGGAGAATTATGAAAGCCATCCCCTCAATATCCAAGTACATGTCGACCGTGCCCCACACCATTGGCGCCGACCAAAGTTTAGCCAAGGCGACGCAGATGATGACAAAATTCCAAGTCAGACATTTACCGGTGCTACGGGCGGGCAAACTGGTCGGCATTCTCTCGGACCGGGATTTGAAATTGGTGGAAACCTTCCGCGATGTCGATCCCGAAACGGTCAATGTTG
The DNA here is from genome assembly GCA_031392725.1 of Pseudobdellovibrionaceae bacterium. Taxonomy (GTDB): domain Bacteria; phylum Bdellovibrionota; class Bdellovibrionia; order Bdellovibrionales; family UBA1609; genus JALHOQ01. Next base: position 1,071 of record JANMVK010000493.1, on the reverse strand, counting down.
AAGAGGCCTTCTCACCGGACCCTTATATTGCCGCGCCCACGTCTTCACTGGCCGATGTGTGCGCTGAAATGGCGGCCCATAAGTATGGCTGCGCCCTGGTGTGCGACAATCATAAGCTCGTCGGGATTTTTACCTGGATTGACGCGCTCAACGCTTTCAACGAATTGCTCTCGACGAGATTGAAACAATGAAGTCGCTATTTTTTAGAAAAATAATTTGGGCGGTTAACGCCTTTGATGATGTAAAAATCCAAGCGCAGGCCGCTTTTGTTGTCGGAGCGCTAACTAGGGCGACGGGCGCCGAAGTCATCCCAACTCACGTTCTGAACCCGCCTTACACCCGAAAAAAACGGGATGGCGCGGAAGGGTGGGAGGTGGCCAGCAAGGCAACTGCGGAAAAGCAGCTTAAAGACCTGTCGACACGGTCTGAAATTGGTAATATCACATCCGCTGTCGTTCTCTGCAACAGATCGAACTCTACGAGAGCGAGTGTCCGCTGCTTAACAGACTACGCTGAAGACCAGGAAGCCGACGTGATCGTTGTCGCCACGCATGCCAGAGCCGGAGTCCCTAGGGTTTTTGCGGGAAGCTTTGCTGAGACTCTCGTACTCAATTCCACCATTCCGGTCATTACCGTGAACCCGGAAAGCAAGCCGCGCGAGCGAGTTTCTAAAATTCTATTTCCTACGACATTCCAATCGAGATTTCGCGAGAGCTTTGAGCGGGTCATCCAATTGGCTAAGAGTTTAGATGCCAGTGTCACGCTTCTCTATAAAGAGCCTTTCGTGTCCGCCTATCATATGACTGAGGAGATTTATCGCTACATCGCTCAGGAGTCGGTCGGCCGAGAGAAACGCGCAAAAGAGTGGCAAGATTGGGCTAATCACTACGGAGTGGCCACCGCACTTCACCTCGACAATACGCCTGGCTATCTAATCAACGAAATCGAAAACCATGCGCGGGCTAACGATTTTGACCTGATTGCAATGGCCACAGAGGCTGACTCCGTTTCAGCTGCAATTGTTGGGAGTGCGACCAGACAAATTATGCGCACAGCTCCTTGCGCGGTGTG
>JANMVK010000125.1:0-2717 GCA_031392725.1 Pseudobdellovibrionaceae bacterium | reverse complement strand
TCCTAGGCTTCTTGTCTCAATTGAGTACATAAAATAAATTTACTAAGAAAACTCCGTCCGGTCCGTTGTTCATGATGGACACCTAAACCGGAGGAGAATTCCATGATTTACCCTTATGGCCTGGAAGTGCGCGTGGCGTGGCAGGACCGCACCTTGTTCTGCCGTTATTTCACCCAAACCAAAAGCATTGTGGTGGGTGGGCGGGGAGCGGACATTCAATTGCCGATTTTTTCTTCCTCAACTCAGTATCAAGTCATGCTGCCTTATCATTTAAAGGATGGCGAAGAAGCCCGGGTGAAACTCCACGGCGGATTGCTCGATCTCTATATTCGCCCACTTAAGTCGGTTCCCCAAGCTTTGGCCGCTCCGTTTGTGGATATGAGTTCCAGTGAGGTCACCGGCGCGATTCTAGCCATAGCGGTGACCGCATTGCTTGGCCTCTATATGAATATCTACACGCCATCGGTGTTGCTCGATGATGAATCGGCGCAAGCCGAATCCATTCAAAGAATAAAGATACTATTCAAAATGCCAAAACTTGAAGAGCCGGCAACGGCTCCAATCAAGACCGGCGCGAATGCGCCGGTAAAAACCTCTCCCGCCCCCAAACCGGAAGCCAACGCGGCCCCGCCGCGGGCCATACTCAAACCCTCGCCCGCGAAAAAAGCCAAACCCAGTCCGCTCAACACTTTTGGCGGCAGCGGATTTCTCTCAAAATTGCAAAAAGATATGGCAAGAGGCGGAGATCTGACCGAAGCCGCCAACCAAGCCACAGGCCAAGCCGGCAACTCCCAAGGCCAAGGCTTTGAAGGCACGACACTAAAAGAAACCGGCAGCGGACGTGACGGAAACACGGTCGGAATAGGCGACGGACCCGGCGGCACCGGCCGCGGAAAAAAAGGCCTGCTCGCGGTAGGCGGCCTAGGCACCAAAGAAACTTCCCCCATTCAAGTAAGCGAACAAGGCGCCTCCCAAGTCACCGGCATGGACCGCGAAGCCATCCGCCGCGTGATCCGCGAACACATTAGAGAAATCCGCAGCTGCTACGAGCACGAACTGCAAGCCGCACCCGATCTCTACGGCAAAGTGGTGCTCGAGTGGGACATCACCGAAGGCGGAAGGGTGGCGCGGGCGATTGTGTCCAACAATGGCATCGGCAATAGCAAGATCGGCGAGTGCCTGGTGGCGCACCTCAGGTCGTGGAAATTTCCTGACCCACCGGCCAATCAAATCGGCCGCGTGGTTTATCCCTTTATTTTCTCATCCCGATAGGCCTAGAATTTTATGAACGTGGATAAGAACAAATGGGTCAGTTCAGCAATGAATCAGTTTGAACAACGGCTACTCCGTTATACGGGACGCTTTGTCCCACAAAGTAGCGCCCAAGAAATCGTCCAAGAAACTTTTTTGCGTTTATTTGAGCAGGATCCCACAAAACTCGATGGCCACTTGGCGCCATGGCTGTTCACCGTATGCCGCAATCAAGCTTTGGACCGTTGCCGCAAAGAGGGGCGAGCACTACCAACCGAGTCAGGACCCATCGCTCCCAATCCCGAAGAGCAGGCATCAGTGGCCCAACAAAGAACCAGCCTCAACGTTTTAGTGTCAGGTTTAAAACCCGAGCAGCAGGAAGTGATCCGCCTCAAGTTCGAAGAAGATATGAGTTACAAAGAAATCAGCGCCGTCACCGGGCATTCCGTCAGTTATGTGGGCGTGCTGATTCACGAGGCCATGACGGAGTTAAGGAAGCATTATGAATGACCCGCGATTAACAGCCTATGCGCTGGGCGAGCTGGATGCCGCTGAAATGAAAAAAGTGGAAGAGCTGATCAGCACCAACCCGGAGGCGAGACGTGAAGTGGAAAAAATCCGGCGCATGGCCGGACGTCTGCGCTCGGAGCTGGGCGGTCCTCCCACAGCTGGCACCAGTGCCTGGCGCGCACTCGCCGCCGCGGTGATGGGCGTCGGTTTGATAGCCGCGGTGACTTTCTATGTATTTTTCCCCACTAAACCCGCAATGGACGAAAAAGCTCCGATCAGCGCCAAAATGCTGTTGGATCCACCGGTGGAAATCAATCCCGAATTAAGGAATCAAGTGGAGGAAGACTGGCAAACTATCGGCCTCCGCATAAAAGGACCAGAAGGCGCAGCCGCAAAGGCCATTCAAGAGGTCGTGGTCCAAGGCATTCCGGAACTGCGCCGGTGCTATAGATTTGGCAAAGGATTTACCAAAGACGCTCCCTCTCCCGTATTCACTTGGTCGGTGGATGCAGACGGCAAATTGATTCAACTCAAGTCCGACAAAAGCGGGGGCGATCAATTAGAAGCGTGTATGGCGCAAACCATGACCCGCTGGCAATTTCCCCAAGCTAATGCGGGACCGATGTCCTACCAGTTTAAACTTACGCCGCGTTCGCAGAAGGTTCCAAGATAGTGAGCGACTCAAGCAACGCCTCATAGGCGGACTGGACCATGTTGAATTTCATCGAAGCCCGTGTGACTTGCTCGGCGGTGGAACCGGCGGCAAGCCGGTCAGGATGAAATTTCCTGGCCAGAAGGCGATGAGCCTTTTTTAACCTCTTCACCGACAGACCCTGTGTAAGATCCGCAGCGCCAAGAGTAATCAATTCCCTGGCGCGGGCAAGATCTGCCGGGTGCAGTTTCTCGAGGGGGATTAACACTTCCACAGGCACAACAACGGTTTTCTTGGGGAGTGG
>JANMVK010000364.1:0-8429 GCA_031392725.1 Pseudobdellovibrionaceae bacterium | reverse complement strand
GCTGGGCAACGTAGTTAGATGCTCGGGCAAGAAAATCACCGGTTCGTGGGAGACCTATTACTACAATCATCCGCAGGAAGCCTACACCGACACGGTTCACTACAATCCGTCGATGATTTTTTATAAACCCGGTGTGGATTTTATGGGCACGGATAATATTCCGGTGACCGGCGCGGCCTCACTCGCCACTGACATCAAGAATTCAATTCCGCTTGGTACGTTTACACTGTTCAACGTGCCGCCGGTGACATCTAAAACGCCGTCGAAATGTAAAACGTTTTCTACTTTCGCTTTGTCGCAGGACACGGGCGGCGCGATCCGCTACGCGCATATTGATATTTACCGTGGCGACGGGGCGGCCGCTGAAGATGCGGCCGGTAAGACTAACTTCCCCGGCGACGTTTATCTGGCGATTCCTAAAGGCGTGGGCCACCCGATTCCGGGCTGCAAGTAAGTCGCTTCCGCTGCGAAAGTGTGATAGCCTCCCCCAATGCAAGAAAAGATCAAAAGCGCGGTCCTAGTCGGAATCCAACTCCCTAAAATGAGCATTGAAGAGCTCGACAGTTCTCTGCGCGAGCTGGCCCGCTTGGTTACGACTCTCGGTTACAAAATCTCCGGGCAGGTCACGCAAAAGCGCGACTCCGACCGGTCGGCCACTCTGCTCGGCGAAGGGAAACTCAAGGAACTTGCCGAATGGACCGGAGGCACTGGTGTGATCGCCTCGATGGTGGAGCGCAAGCTGACTAAGGCGCAGGAAAAGTGGCAGGAAGAAGCCGAAGAAGAGGCCGCGACCGAACTTGAGGAGTCAGACAGCGAAGAGACTGAAGAATCAGATCCCGGCATTCTCACCGAAGACCAACGGGGCTCCGCGCAAATCGTAATCGTCGATACAGATTTATCGCCGTCGCAACTCCGTAACCTGGAGAGCGCGGCCGGCGTGACCGTCCTCGACCGCACCGGCGTGATTATCGAAATCTTCAGCCGACACGCGCGCACCCGCGCCTCGCGGCTGCAGGTGGAAATCGCGCGCCTTATTTATGTCGCTCCCCGCTTACGTGAAACCGGTGGAGGTGAAGATCGTCAAGGTGGCGGAGTCGGCGGCAAAGGTTCGGGCGAGAGCAGCCTTGAACTCGACAAACGCAAAATCCGCGACAGAATTAAGGAACTGAAGGAAGAACTAGAAGCCATCGGCAATGAACATCAAGTGCGCCGCGCCCGCCGCGAACAGGAACTGAGCGTGGCTTTGGTCGGTTACACTAACGCCGGAAAATCCTCGTTAATGCGCGCACTGACTGGAAGCGAAGTTCTAGTGGCCGATAAATTATTCGCCACACTCGACACCACCATCCGGCCGCTGCATCCGGAGAGCCGCCCCAAAGTTTTAATCTCCGATACGGTCGGCTTTATTAAAAAACTGCCGCACGATTTGGTGGCGTCATTTAAATCCACGCTGGATGAGGCGCTGCATGCCTCACTCCTGCTTTACGTGGTTGATGCCGCCGATCCCGCACTGCGCCCGCAATTGGAAGTCACACGCTCAACGCTTGCGGAAGTGGGAGTCAAGGATGTGCCCAGCCTGTTGGTGTTAAACAAACGCGATAAACTGAGTGAGATTCAAGCGCGCGAGCTGCGCGCCGAGTTTCCCGAGGCGGTGATAATTTCCACGCGCGACGCGGACGACGTAAAAATGCTGCGCGAAAAAATCTTAAGCTATTTTGAGGCTGAAATGATCGACGAGGACGTATTCGTCCCCTACACGGCCAAAGGGATTATCGGCGAAATCCGCGGCAAGATGCGCGTGTTAAGCGAGGCGTACAATGAGAAGGGCGTAATCTTACGCGTGCGAAGTTCTAAAGAGGCGCTGGCCCAGGTGAAGCAAAATCTAGCAGGCCAGTAAATTCAAAAACCTCAAAGGTCCAGGTCCTCAGGTTACATAAACAAGAACTAGTGAAAAGCCTTGCCCGTCCAGTGTACTGACAGTAATCTTAAGACTCATGGACGGCACCAACTTCGAGTATTTCGTCTCCACCAAAGGTCCCTTCATTGTCGTGTCCTTGTTAGGACGCATGAACAGCAAAGCCGTTCCAATGTTAAATGAACTTATGGCGGAGCTCGGCCTGAACGGCACAGCGACCGTATTAGTTTTTAATCTCAGAGATGTGTCTGAAATCGGTGGCGACGCACTCCAGGTGTTCGCTCAGATTCAAAAAAATGCGCGGGCTCGCCCCGCCGAACTGCGATTGGCTGGAGTCAAACCAGAGCTGAAGACTAGACTCCTCACTGAAGGCATCATCCGGACGTCGGAGCTTTTCGATAATCTCCAGGCCGCCATTATGGCCCAGGCCAAACCGGTCGCCAAGAAGGCCTAAAAAATTCTTGATCACGGCATATTCCAGTGTTCAACTCCGGCCTATGAAAAACTCTCAGGCCTTGATTCCCAATCTCCTCGAAAAATCCACCTGGCTAGCTGAGCTCGCAATTCTCGCCACCGGCGTGGGATTGATCGCGCTATTGGCCCAAATTGTCATACCGCTCTCATGGACTCCGGTTCCTATAACCGGTCAAACCTTCGGCGTCACTTTGGTGGCACTGGCTTGGGGCCGCAAGCGCGCAGCCAGCGTGATGGCGGTCTATATACTGATCGGCGCGATGGGTTTGCCAGTGTTTGCCTCGACGGGCGGATTCTTACTGGGACCGACTTTTGGTTATTTAGTCGGAATGCTGGCCGCGAGCTTTGTTGTCGGATGGCTCGCCGATTTAGGATTTACCCGCGGATTCTGGCGCGCGCTGGGCGCCGCCTATGCCGGAAGTTTTATTATTTTTCTGTGCGGCGCGTGGGGACTTTCATTTTATCTGCCGGTCCAAGATTTGTGGTTCGCCGGAATTGCACCGTTTTTGCCCGGTGATTTGATTAAGAATGTAGGCGCCGCGCTCTTGTCCTGGCGCCTGCGCACGAGCCATCCAAGCTAAAAACCGAGATTCATGACCTTGCACTGGATTTGCTTATTTACATCGGCTTTGAATTCAAGCACCTGCCTCTGGGATACTCCGTATCATGTGTAGGTCCTATTCCGCCGATTTCAAATTGTGAATCGTCTTATCGACGCATTCAAATTTCACCACCGGCGTTGTAGCCGTGACATTTTCAGAGATAGAGAACATTCCATCCGACACGGATTTGGAGCCGGTTACGCCGGTGACTTTGTCCACTTGAGAAATCATCGCAAACTGTTTACCGCAAACTTTCTTCATAATAGTGGACGCAGCATCACACGCGGCTTTGGAATTGTTTTGCAGACGAATTGTTCCACCCTTTTTGGGATGCAGCTGGGTGCTGATCATCTCGGCCAAAGGAGCGTCTTCACCGAACGACCCCTGATCAGGGGTGGCACAACCGATGAGAAGGAACGGAATAAGAATAATGAATTTGTTCATACTTAAAATTTTAAGCTTACGCAGGAGATTGACGCAACTCGCTTCCGAATCGGAAGCGGTTTGCGTCATCAGAATCGGCTAAGCGAAGCCAAAATCGCCGCATGATCCGACGCATGAGTAGCCGAATGACCAACCAGGCGCCGGCCATCCACCTGATCCACCACGGCCAAATCAGCAATTAAACCATCCCGGGCCAGCGCATGATCCAACCGCCGGGGAGTGCCGCGCAGACCAAAGTAAGTCGCTCGCTCTGAAGGAACCCGGTTCAATCCAATATTTTTTAAAGCGCTCCAAATCAACGGGCTCTCGTCGGCATCGACATTTAAATCCCCGATTACCAGATCCGGCTTTTTAACTTTCAGCTCCTCAACTAAAAATTCCCATGCGAGAACTTTTTCCGAGCGCACTTTGAAGGCCGGAACCCTAACCGAACAAAGAGTCAGCCCCTCGCACCGTACAAAAATCAGATTGGAGGCCACTTGGGGCTGCGGAACCTGCCCCGAAATCGGAATCAACTCAAGATTGTTTTTTGCCGCAACCAAAATTTGATTATGGATCGATAGTTTTGCCGTGATTAGCTGATTTTTGTAGCCCCTGCTTTTTAGCTCAGAGAGAAAATCGAGTCTCGACGGGCCATCGACGAATTCATTTAATGTCACTATGTCGGGCAAGAGGTCTTTGATCGTGGCGAGAATATCCGGATGCATCGCCCGTTCTTTGGTTCGATGATTGATGTTCCAGGAGAGCACTTTTGTATTCATAATTCATTTTTGGCTTAGATGTGATTTGAAGCAACTTGCTTCCGCAGCGGAAGCGGTTTGCGTCATAGCGCGCACAACTCGTGCGCACCCGCCATAAATTTCAACCTTCAGCTTCACTCCGCGTTTGCCGAGTCGGCGTAGCGCACGGTAGTCATGCCGAAATTCAACGGAGGTCTTATGAAAGGTTTGTTTTCCACATCACTTGCAGCCGCATTGGTGCTCATGCTCTTAGCTTGTAACGTAAAATTAAAAGGATCAGGGGATAGTCCCCCGCCCGTGGACAAAGGCATTGCCGGTCCCGATATCAGTGGCACTTGGCTATCAGACTGCCGCGCGGATTGGATGACCTCAGGCTACAAAATGTTGGAGGTCACCTACCGGAATAAATCCACTTCGCGCAAGAGCCGCTCCTTCGCCGACGCCAATTGCACGCGCCTCTCCGCTGAAAAGGTGGAAGACGGCACCTTCAAATTTGTGCAAGTGGACCCCGACGGCAGCTACACCATTGAATACCGCTTTCCCATCGGCAACGGCATACACGCGCTGCCTAAAGAGAAAATTATTCTGGAAAACACCACTCTATGGATCAGCGACTACGTCGCCGGTCAGGCCGTCCAAAAAAGTCTTATGTTTCAATTAAAAAAGGTGGCGCCATGATCCGCATAATTTTGTTGCCCATGTTTTTTATTACCGCGAGTTGCGCGTCCATGGGCGCGAAGTTCGACGCCGACAAAGCCAAGCAGGTAAAAAAAGTCGCGCTGCTATCGGTTGAGATTTTACAAGAGCAACCTAAAGATTCCCTTGGCTTTGCCAAGGCCGGCGAGCTCGGCGGCGGCAAAATGACCGAGTCAGCGGAATTTAAAACCATGTCGCGCAATGTATTTAATGAAGTGGCAAAACAACTGGAACAAAAAACCGGTTGGCAGGTCGTGGGCCTGGAATCCATGACCGCCGATCCGGCCTACCACTCCCGAGTGGATAAAATGGAGAGCGGATTTCACCAAGTGTCCATGACCGGCGCTAATATTGAAATTGTGAAGGTGCCGGGCGTCCTCGGCAACGCTTCCTTCCGCAAGATGAGTCATGCCGACAAAATGAAGCTCGCGCGCGAACTCGGCGCCGACGCTTATGCCGAGTTTGTGGTGATTCAAGCCATTGACCAGGGTTTCTCCTTCGGCAACCTCACCGGCAACGCGGCCTTTGCGTTCACCAGCCGGGCCAATTTGCGGATGTTCACCGCCGACTCTGAAGAGCCGATGTGGCAAGTTCAGAATGTGGATGGCGAGAAGAGCGCCAACTCCGAATCAGTTGGCGAAGGTGCAAGCAAAACACAAAAACTCGCGCGCATTGGCGAAATGTCGGCTCTGTCGTCGATTCGCAAATTAGTTGGAACTTACGGCGGGCGGCAATAGCGAAGGTTCACAGTTTGAAAAGTGAAACGGCCGGTCCATGGACACAAGCATCGGAAACGCGTAGCCCACCGCCAGTGGGCCCATTCCGAAAAATTCATCGACCAGGCCGATGACTTCAAACTCCGCCGGCCAGCCGGGCGGCAACTCGCCCGAGAAATTTCCGTGCTTAACCGTTTCTTTGGTATAAATCTCAGCCGGCATACCGCCCCAACCAGGATCGCGCATGTCGGCGCGAAGATCGAGGGGAACCTCAACGGTGTTCGTTCCGCTTTTTAGGATCAAGCGCGACCGGTCGTGGATTGGATATCCTGCCGCATGAAAATATTTTTCAGTAAACAGCCGGAGGCGCAGCCGCCCTTGAATTTTGCCGTCTTGAACTTCGATCTTTAAAATTTCCAAACCCGCTTCGTTCAGGCGCTTCAATTGCCTGCGCATTTCCGCATAATTGAGAACCTCCAGCCGAGGCTGGGAGTTGGAAAAATCAATTTTAAATTCAGCCGTGAATCGATGCGGCCCACCCAGATCGGTCACCATGTACTGCTCTTCACGTTTGGGCTTACGGAACACCAATACGTCCACGGTAAAGTGACCGGGCGATAGCACTTTTGAATTCACCAGAATCCGGTCCATTTCATAATGATTTGCCAGCGGCCGAGCCAACCGGTCGAGCTGATCATTAAACTCCGTGGTTAAATCATTCAGTCGGCCGCCATGAATGACCGCCAAGCGATTCCACTTTCGCATCGGCCCGAGTCCTTGCACCGGTGAGAAAAAATCCCGTCCCGGCAACTTGAAGGGTGTGCCGTTAAACAGCAGCAGGGAATTTTCGAACACGACTTGCGCACCGAATTCCCGGCCAAAGGCCGCCGCAATTTTATCGGTGATGGACTTGTCAAAAATCACTTTGTGGCCGAGTTCATGGATCCACAATCTCAGCGCCTGCGCAAAACCAAATTTCCTGGGATCTGAGATTCGATCGAGATTGAAAATGACCGGACTGTCGATGGCGTCTCCGGTCACTGCGAATCTGGGAGCCGGCGCATCCGGCAAGTTAAACACCCCACTCGCTTCGTGCTGAAACCGCACCACCGACTCAGGCTTGAAATCATGAGTGCTCACCAGCCATCCGGGCCGCCTATGGATCTGTTCACTCACGCTGGATTTAATAATGCTATTGGCGGCCTCCCGAAGAGCACCGATAACTTCGATCCGATCCTTAGGAGGCACATCCATCATTTCGAGCGCCATGCGCTCCACTTCGAGGTGACTGGGCAGCCACAGCAGCGTGTTGAGCACCATAAATTCGCCATATTTATCAACCGGTTGCGCGACTGCCCTGGAAGTGACGGACAAACCTAAAACCATTACAAAAATGGAAGCCGCATCCTTGACTCCAAGCTTGCGAAACCCTACAACAATGATCCTTATGATTATACGCGTCATCGCCGTTCTAAGTAGCATCGGTCTTTTGTTTTGTCTAGCGCTGTCGGGAATCCCTGGTGAAGCGGCCATTGGCCACACCATCAAAAACGGCGGCGGCGATGGCGAGCTGGAATTTATTGAAATTTGGGGCACACTGGCCCGCACTCTCACGCCTTGTCTACATCCAGAAAGCCCGTGCCGATTAAACGCCGAGGAGCGGGAGCAATTGCGGTCCCTGATTCAAGTGCGCGGCAAGCTCAGCCGGACGCCGCCGATCGACGCCGCGATTTTGTACAACGCCGCGGGCGAGCCGAAGAGCAGTGTGGAAATTCTGGCGATTGCCATTGAAGCTTTGCAAAATCACTCTTGCGAAACTTTAGCCGCGCTCAAACTGGATAGCAAAAAGTTGGCGGCTGGCCTAATCGGCATTCAGTTTTTCAAAGTTTTCCCCATGCCAGCCGGCGACTTTGTGGTGCAATGCGTGGGCCACCAGATCACGATTTCCAAAGGTGAGAAATCAGTGAATCTCACCTCCCTGATCGAAACCCGGCTTGGCGCCTTCGTTAGCAAAATTAGCTTCCTGGCCAGCGATTTCAAACGCGGTAAAATCGAAGTGCGCGGCCGGATCAACGGCTCGGAAGTGATCATTGTCGTCGATGCCTCACTGGATCCAAAAACCACCTTTTTGTTCCTGCAGTAGGTGTTTTGTGGAATTTCTTAAAGTAAACAATTCCCGGGATTTTCTAAACGCGGCGCTAAGTGGGACCTCGATCCGCAAGCTGAGCCGGAAAATGGGCTACACCTCCGACCGTGGAGTGGGAATGGTGCTCAAGGGCCAGCGCCCGATGAGCAGCGAAATGCAAATGCGCTTAATCCGCCTGCTAAAGCTGACGCCGAAAGAGCAATTGCACCTGCAAAATATTTTGCGGCGGGAACGCCACCCCGCGGACGCCGATTCCGGACCCACGGAATCACAAAATGTGAGCACCACGCTCCCCGGTGAGCGATTACATCCATTAATTCCCGCATACTCATTGGTGATCCTCGAACTGTTCCGCACCTCGGCGCGGGCGCTAAGCGTGATTGAAATTCAAAAACGCCTCCGCCAAAGAGTCTCAGCCATGGACCTTAAAACTACGTTAAAAAACATGGAACAAGCGGCACTGATAAAACAAGAGCCTTCCGGCTACTTCCGGGCGCTGAAGGAACATGAATACGTGGCCTCAACACAAGATATTCCGTCCCAGGTGATTCGCGGCATTCACCGCGCGCAGCTGAAGCGGGCGGCAGACACCCTCGAGGAGCAATTTATTTCGGAGCGGGAGTTTATCTCGAAGACTCTGACTGTTTCCGCGGCCCGGTTGCCGGAAATCAAACGCCTGATCCGCGAATCGCTCGA
>JANMVK010000303.1:0-4398 GCA_031392725.1 Pseudobdellovibrionaceae bacterium | reverse complement strand
ACCGGTCCCGGGACCTTGTTTGACGGTCCGCCGCTCGATGTGAATGTGTGGTGGACCATGCAGAAACCCGGTTATTACGATGTGTTCTCTTCGAACCTGCATGGATTTATGTTGTTCGGCGATGTGATGGCGATGCTGCCCATTGTGAATTTGGATGACTGGGTCTTGAGTTACGGTTTGGGTGCGATGTGGACCTTCACCAAGTACCGGGTGCAGATTCGCGGCGAAAACACCGACTCTCTCGAACTCCGCATCGGCTTGGATGTCGGCCTCGGCCTTGGCACCCGCATCGGTAAAACCTGGCTGATCAGGGCTGATGGCAAATATTATTTCGAAAAGACTCACTACGCCGGTTACGTTCTGTCCTTGCAGAAGGAATACTAACCGTGGCCATTGAGATTCTCCCGCCTGATGTGGTCAATCAAATCGCGGCCGGCGAAGTGCTTGAGCGTCCCGCCAATTTACTTAAAGAATTAATTGAAAACAGTCTCGACGCCGGCGCCGATGAAATCGACGTGCAATTTGATTTAGGCGGCAGGAATGTGTCGGTGTCCGATAACGGCGCGGGCATGAGCAAAAGTGATTTGGCCCTGTGTTTACAGCGGCACTCCACCAGTAAAATTACCTTGAGCGCGGATCTTTTTCGGTTGGCCACCTATGGTTTTCGCGGTGAGGCTTTGGCCAGCATCGCGGGTGTCAGTGATATGACCGTGGTATCAAAACGGCAAGCCGACGAGGGCGGCTTTAAGCTGCAGAGCCGATTCGGCGCGCAGGCGGCACCCGCACCTGTAGCGGCCAAGACCGGAACCGAAATTCACGTGCGCGAATTGTTCGCCAATGTGCCGGCGCGCCTGGAATTTATGAAGAGCGATTCGGCCGAGCACACGCAAATCCGTGCGACCTTGAAAGCCATGGCGCTCGCGCGCGAGGATGTGGGTTTTAGCGCCCGTTCCAAGGGTGAGTTGGTTCTGCATTGGAATAAAAATTCAACTTTTATCGAGCGCGCGCGCGATGTTTTGCAAAATCCAACCTTGTTCACCGGTAACGGTGAACGAGACGGTATCCGCGTGGAAGTGGCGGTCGGTTCGCCACGCGACACTCAAGCTGTGAACCGCAGCCTGTGGTTTTTTGTGCAAGGACGCTGGGTTCAAGACCGTTCCTTGACCGCGGCCGTGATGGAAGCCTACCGCACTTTGCTAATGCACGGAGAATTCCCAATGGCAGTGGTGAGAATTCAAATGCCACCTGAATCGGTGGATGTAAACGTTCATCCCACCAAATCCTCAGTAAAATTCCGCGACAACCAAGCCGTGTTCAGAGCGGTAGCCGGCACCATCCGCACCGTTTTAGAAAAGGCGCCATGGCTAACCGATAATCAAGGCGCGGCCCCAGCCGCGCACCAACACGTCCCAGAACAAAAATCCTATTCTTTCTCCGCTCCGGAATTTTCCCAAACACAATATTCATCCAAAGTTTTCCCATTGGCAGAAGTCCGCCAAGCCGTAAACTCTTACCAGCCGACTTCAGCTCCACAAGCCTCGAACGCGCCTTTTAAATGGCGCGATTTACAAGTGGTCGGTCAAATTCACCTCACCTACGTAGTCGCGCAGTCCGCCGACAGTTTATATTTGATTGATCAGCACGCAGCCCACGAGCGCGTGATGTTCGAACGCCTGATGCAGTCCTTTAATCAAGGCCGCATGGACGTGCAGACCATGCTGCTGCCGCTGTCGATCGATTTGCCTGAGTCCGATGTGGAAGTGTTGTTGAATGAGAAAGATGCCTTTGAAAAAATGGGTCTTACGCTCGAGCGCATGGGTCCGCAAAATATTGTAGTGCAAACGCTGCCGTCTTTAATTCAAGAGGGCGCCGTGGTTGAAGCTTTAAAAAAGGCCGCTCAGGAGCTGACGGCCTTTGGCGGAGCGGGCGCGGTCAGCCGCATGGTCAATGACATATTCGCCACTATGGCCTGCCATTCAGTGGTGCGCGCGGGTCAGGTGTTAAGCACTGAGCAAATGCACCAGCTTCTCGTGCAAATGGATGAGTTTCCCCTTTCCAGCTTTTGTCCTCATGGCCGGCCGGTCTTTACGCAGCGCCGGTTTCAAGACATTGAGCGGGAATTCGGCCGGATCAACTAGATGCATCCCGTAATTTTTGTGGTGGGACCGACGGCCTGTGGAAAATCCCAGGTGGCACTTGAATTGGCTGAACATTTTAACGGCGGAATTTTAAACTGCGATTCCCTGCAAGTTTATAAACGCCTCGACATTGGGACCGCGAAGCCCACTCCCACTGAACAAAAAAAAGTTCCTCATTATTTATTTGATGTACTCAATCCCGGCGATGTTCTCACCGCGGGCGATTTTCGCAGAATGGCGCTTGCGGAATTAGATAAAGCCTTGAAGCAGCGTCCGGTGTTCGCCGTGGGCGGCAGCGGTTTTTATATTCAGGCACTTGAAAATGGAATGTTCGAAGTCGACAAGCCCGCGCCGGAAATTGATCAAAAGATCCGCGACCAGCTGGCGGAAAAAGGCCTCGAAAGTTTATACGCCGAACTGAATCAACTCGATCCCGCATATGCCGAAGACCTTAGTCCCAACGATTCTTACCGGATTGTGCGCGCGCTGATTGTGATTCACGACAGTGGCCGCAAAATGAGTGACTTAAAAAAACAATTTAAGCCGGAGAAGTTTCCTTATCCTTACCTGAAACTGGGTTTGAATTTGGATCGGGAGCAACTGTTGCCGCGGGTCACGCTGCGGGTGCAGAAAATGCTGGAGAGCGGCTTCCTGCAAGAGGTGAAACAGCTCCTGGCCGACGGGTACGAGTCATGGCCGGCGCTCTACAGCGTGGGTTATAAGGAATGTGTGGAGCATCTGCGCGGAAAGCTTCCCTTGGAGCAGTTAGCTCCTCAAATCGTCGAGAAAACCATGCAGCTGGCGAAAAAACAGCGCACCTGGTTTAAACGCGATAAGGATATCCAGTGGCTGCCTATGGAAAATCCTTTTCCTCAGGCGGTCGAATACGTTAAAAAGACCGTGAGGAGCTGATAATGAAAAGCATGACCGGCTATGGATCCAGCCAAGGACGCCACCAGCAATTGGAGCTGGAAGTTCACGTGAAGTCGGTCAACGGCCGTTTTCTTGAATTGCGTTTCCACCTGCCCAAGGAATACGCGCCTTTTGAAAATGATTTCCGTTCCGCCTTTGCCAAGTGGACCCGTGGCACCGTCGACGTTTACATTCACCGTAAGCCGGGCGGGGAAGCGCGTCTGGAAGCCACTAAAATCCGTCCGCAAAACGCCCAGCATTGGGCCAAACAGTTGCGCACGCTGGCCAAATCGGTGGGCGTGTCGCAGGACATTTCACTCAGAGACATTTTGCAAATGCCGTTTGTACTCGAACATCAAGACCGCGCGTCTTTATTTCCCGGTGAATTAAAATTGGTCGAAGGGCAGTTAAAAAAAGCTGTCCAAAAGGCCGAAGCGTTCCGCGTGCGCGAAGGCGTGATGCTCAAAAAAGAAGCCATGATGCTATTGAAGGAACTCGAGGCCCGGGTTGAGGAAATGACCAAGTGGCGCGATGAAGCACTGAAGAGTTCGCATTCCCGGCTAAAGGCCCGTCTCGCGGGCCTTGAAGCGGAAAAACTGGATGCTTCACGATTGGCCTTGGAAACCGCGCTGATGATCGACAAGATGGACGTGCACGAAGAAGTGGTGCGTTTGCGCGAACACATTAAAGCGTGCCGCGGGCTGGTCGTGGACGGCGAAGCGCGCGGCAAGAAGCTTGATTTTTATTGCCAGGAACTGTTGCGCGAAGTGAATACGATTGGTTCTAAGTCGCAACTGTCGAGTCTGACCCAAGCGGTGGTCGACGCCAAATCGTTGATCGAAAAATTTAGGGAGCAAGTGCAGAACATAGAATGAACAAGCCTAAGACTTTGCTGATCATCGGCCCCACGGCCGTCGGAAAATCCACCTTGCTGGGCCGCGCGCTCAAGGATTATCCCATTCTATGCGACATCATCACTTACACCACGCGCACGCCACGTGACGGTGAAGTCGAAGGCGATCCTTACCATTTTGTACCCGAATCTAAATTCCGCGACTTGATGAAGGACAATTTCTTTATCGAAACTGCCTTTGTTCACGGTCTTCTTTACGGCACACCCCGGGACCAGTTTGAAAAAGCCCATGCCGACGGCAGGGTCGTGATTATGGACATCGACGTCCAGGGCGCTAAGAAGTTGCTGCAGATCTACCCGGAAGCCTTCACGGTTTTCATTGTTCCCCCGAATATGGACGCTTTGCGTCAAAGGTTCGTTAAAAGAGGGGTGACCAATGAATCCGACCTCGAGAAACGTCTGGTAAGCGCACAAAAGGAAATGGCCCAGGCCAAG
>JANMVK010000110.1:0-8948 GCA_031392725.1 Pseudobdellovibrionaceae bacterium | reverse complement strand
CGCGCGAAATGGCGACGCCGGCCTTTAACGTGGCCGATGCCATTCAGTGGGTAGGCTATATTCTTGTGGTTTATGGATTAGTGCGCGACGGCAGTTTGTTCTGGCCGGACGTCAATGCCCGCAAAACCGTGTGGATCAATCCGCGCTTTCAGTTGAAATATTGCCTGACCATCACCGCCATCGGATTTTGTTTCGCGGTGGTCAACGGGGTTTTTGCCTATACATTCTTAAAAGTAACCATCGATGACCTGGTGGTGGGCAACGCGCGCATGATGGAAGACCGCTTTCTGGTGCCGTTTATCCAGACTTACTCGGTGATCACCATTGGATTTATGTTCACGCTGTTTGTGCTCGGCCGGATTTTGTCTCACCGTACGGCGGGACCCATTTACGCTTTCGAAAATTATATCCGCGACCTTTTGGCCGGCAAGGAACGCAAATTACGCCTGCGCAAGGGCGATGAGTTCCGCGCCAATTTGGAAGATCT
This sequence comes from Pseudobdellovibrionaceae bacterium, assembly GCA_031392725.1. GTDB lineage: Bacteria > Bdellovibrionota > Bdellovibrionia > Bdellovibrionales > UBA1609 > JALHOQ01. Next base: position 8,461 of record JANMVK010000110.1, on the reverse strand, counting down.
CGCCGATAAGCTGCGGCCGATCATTAAAGACTCTCAAGACCACGACCAGCACGGCCGCAAGCGCGCCTAACTTTATGATGAACCGGCGCGACTGGACCCTGATTATTGGTCTGGCGATTGCGACTTGGGGAGTCGATCAACTCACCAAGGCCTGGGCCGTAGCTCAACTCCATGAAATGAGAATGTTCGGACCCGTGGGATTAGTTTTAGCTTACAACCCCGGAATTGTGTTCGGCACGTTCGCCCATCTGCCGCCGATTTTGCGCGTGGTTTCGTTAAGCACGAGCGGCGCATTTTTAATTTTCATTTACGCCGCACTTCAGGTTTTGATCCCTTCGCGTTCTTTGTTTCTGCGCGCCGGCATGTCGCTCCTGCTCGGGGGCATCATCGGCAATGTCACCGACCGCATTGTCGGCGGGCAGGTGGTGGATTTTGTTTTCTTTCGGGCGCGTGGCTGGACCTCGCCGGTGTTTAACTTTGCCGATGCCATTCAATGGGTCGGCTATTTGTTGTTGGTCTACGGATTGATCAAGGAGAGCAGCCTGTTCTGGCCCGCGATCAACGGGCGCAAATCGGTGTGGGTTAATCCCCGCTTTCAGTTACGCTATTGCTTAACACTGACCGGATTCGGATTGGGTTTCGCGGTGGTGAATGGCGTGTTTGCTTTTACCTTTTTGAAAGCGACCATTGATGATTTGACCTTGGGAAATCCGGTCCTGGCGGAGGGGCGTTTTCTGGGGCCGTTCCTGCTGACCTACTCAATTATCACCGTTGGCTTTATGTTCGCCTTGTTCGTACTCGGGCGCATCCTGTCGCACCGGACGGCGGGACCCATTCGCGCTTTTGAAAATTACATTCGTGACTTGTTAAGTGGCAAAGAGCGCAGCCTGCGCCTGCGCAATGGCGATGAACTGCGCGATAATTTGCACGACCTTGCGGAGAAGTTGCAGCCGATTATTAAGGATTCACAAGTTCATGGCCGGCATGGCCGCAAAAACGCTTAAAAGAATCCCAAAGGTCACTTGCCACGTCGCAAGTGAAAGCCACCGCTACTTGCCACGTCGCAAGTGAAACCTACCGCTTATAGTACCGACTTATGCGCACTCAAGTTGCCACAAATATCTCGACCATGTGCCCGAGGATTTTAATATTGTTGAGCCAATGTAACTTGCGAAATATGCGCCAGATAAAACCGCTTCGAGTGATCGTCTTCGCGGTGACTCTCATTCGCCACCAAAAAATCCCCATCCACACTACGGACCAAACCAATAGGCATCACCTTGCGGGACTTCCCCGGCTTGGAGCCGGAATCATAGGTCATATTAATTTCGAGTTTCTCGCGTAAGGCCCTGACCAACAACCGCAAATGCTCGCGCTCATATAAAGCTTCAATAGAAAAACGCGGCCAGGTCAGGCTAACGTTTTGAATAGTAATAATGTCCTGCACGGTTTTATCAGCGCCGATTTTTTCAAAGTATTTCAGCGCGATCTGCAAAGCCATATCGGCGTCATCGCCGGCCCGGTGAATATTGCCTTTGGGAATTTTAAAATACTCCAGTAGCGTGGGCATGCGGTGATTGGCCACATTAAAATTAATCGCGCGGCTGATCAGGCTGGTGCAAAGCGCCGGCAGCACTGGGAGCGGCAAACACGCCTGTTCAAATTCCCAAGCAAGAAAGCCCATATCAAACGGCGCATGGTGGGCTAAAATATAACCGTCGCTGATAAATTTATGAAATTCGCCAAGCTTTTCCTCAAGGCGCGGCGCAGTCTCAACCATTTCGTTGGTAATATTATGAATCCCGATCACCTCAGTGGACATGCGATGCACGGGCTTGATCAGAGATTGAAACGTCTCCGTGATTTCACCCTTATGCCATTTAACAGCCGCCATTTCACATATCTCGGCATCGAGCGGATATTTCCCGGTCGTTTCCAAATCAATGGCGATAAATGTGCTGTCGGTCCACAAACTTTGCAAAGACATGGACTTGGGATACCTTGTATGAATGTTGGTGGCAATGGGATTGATACTCAGGTGCCAACCTGAGAACTCAGAGTTCCGACCTTGACGTTCAAAGCCGCCATTGATTATGTGCCGCACACATAAGCCGCAAATTCTCTGGATTATGGGCGCCTCCATCTGAAAACCTGTGAATATGATCAAACTGCACCGCATGTTCGGACTCACACCGCCGGCCGCTCACTGAATCTTTAAATTGGCATTTACCTTTATCCCGACTCCAAACAACCCTCCTTACACCTGCGGGAATGTACCGCGAACGGACGGGGGTTGAAATTCGATTGGCCGCACCAGATTCACCTTTGCCTGCCTCATCTGAGCGCGATTCGCCTTTGACCGGTTCACATTGTGCGGCTTTGGAGCAATTCACTTGCGACGTCGCAAATGCTTTTAATGCCGCCGCCGGTTCCAACTCCTTAATACAAATGTCCGCCATAATCTCAAAGAGCTTGTCCCAGCTGCCATCAAAATTTTTATGCGCGGTCAGCTTTTTTAGTTTTTCGAGTTTACCTGAAAGCATCACGTTCGCATTGAATTCGATTCTAGTTAACTCAGCCGACACCGGCTTTGTCCGCTCGACCGGCACAGAAGCCACCGGAACGTGATCCATCAAAATCCGCTCGGCCTTGCGGACACTGACATTTGAGAGTTGAGCCACAATTTCCCGATTTTTTTTCAAAGCCACCGGCTGACCGGCCTTGATGGAACGCCGAAAGGTAGATTGTGCCGCCGCCGCCACAGAAAGCGACAGCTCGCCTGACTCAATTTTTCCCTCGGCCTCAGGCAGAACCTTCAGCAATCTCATAGCTTGAATGCGCGTGTGCGCCTGCCGCTCGCTGTACGTTAGCTCGACCATACAGAATGCGAACAGCGAGGAGAAGCCGCGGCTCAAAAACAACTTCCGCCGTTCCACCTCGTGCAAGTACCGCAAAATTTCCGTCAGCACTTCACGTTCTCCCTGACGCCGGGCCTTTAGATCTTCCAATACACGAGCGTCCGAAAGGCTCCGTAGATTATTCTGAAACGAGACTAGTGCATTCATTTTTTCCTCCTCATAAATCAAAAAAAATATATCAAAGAATAAATTTAAAAACGAGAAAAATAATTTTATCGATTCAGCGAGTAAATGTTATTGATTTACGAATTAAAAATGGCGTCCGGCATAGATACCGTGGCGTGCCCAAGTTATCCATACCGGGAACTCTATTTCCCGGTGTGGGTAACTTGCTCTTGTTCGCTCATTCCCACTTGCCACGTAGCAAGTGCCAGTCAGGATGTTCATTTCGCGAGCGAAATGACGGCAACTTGCTCGATCTTTGAGGATGCAAGACGGCGCCCGCGTTCTTCGCAAACAAATGTCATTTAAAGGTTTATTTGAAATCACTTGCTACGTCGCAAGTACTCATGACTCGCGCTTAATGCCGCGATTTCTTCTCTTTAGCCGTCTTAGCCGCTTTGGCCTCTTTGCCTTTTTTGGACGTCATCTTATTAACAAAATTATTATAAACATTCATCGACTCATCATCCTTACCCAGCACATTGCCAAGCTTACGCGGCTTAGAGCCGTCGGATTTAAGTTCCTTCTGTTTAATCGTTACGCGAATATAGCCTTCTTCGGGCCGCCCGTCCTGGCGGCGCGATCCGGGCATCACTTCGATCTTCTGGTGCAGATCCACGCTCTGATGTTCGAGCTTCTTATTCACTTCGGCCAATACCAGGTCCAAGCGTTTATCGGCCACGCGGCCGCCCAAGGCTGAATCCCCGCCACGAATTGTATTTAAATAAACGCGGGAATCGACAAATACATCGGCGTCTTCAAGACCCGCGGTGAATTTGCTCAACCGGTCCATAATTGTGGAGAACTGTCCGCGCGGAGTGGCCGAGCTGTCCTCAAACATTTTGCTCTCAGGAATCTTAATCTCAATAGTGTCGCCCTGCACGTCGACGCCCTCGGCATACTCGCCCAGTTCTTCGGCCAGAGTCGACATCACAATATTCTTTGAACCCATGGCTAAAAAGTTCGGCGTGTAATCCGTCGGCTGCATAAAATCCTGCAGCACCTTCAGAGGCTCGTTCACCAGATCCAGAAACAGTTTCTCCAGCGTCAACTCCACGCCGTAGTTGGAAAAATTGTATTCAATCACGGAGGGAGTGGAAAAGTAGTCTGAGACATTTTGTTTCACTTCGGGAGTCTGATTCAAGAGCCACATCAAGAGAAAGAACGCCATCATCGCCGTCATAAAGTCGGCGAAGGCCACTTTCCATGAACCACCATGCGCGCCGGGAGCGGCGATGGTGATTTTCTTGATGACTATTACTGTCTCTTTTTCAGCCATGTGACCTTAAGCCGCCTTCTTCACGTCTTTAGTGGCATTGTCCATTTCCTCAAAAGATGGACGCTCCGAGGGATAAATGGTCCGGCGGGCGAATTCCACGCACACCAACGGAGGAGCGCCCCTTTGCAAAGCCACAAGAGCGGCCTTGATTGCCATTAAGAAACGGCCTTCACAATCAATGTCGTTTTTCATTTTAGTGGCGATGGGACCGACGAACCCGTAACACGCCAGCACTCCGAGGAACGTTCCGATTAGAGCGGCGGCGACGTGCTCACCGATCACCGCCGGACCTTGATCCAAGAACCCCATGGTGTGCACAATTCCAAGAACGGCGGCCACAATCCCGAGGCCGGGAAACGCATCGGCCATCATCTGAATGGAATGTTGAGCGGCGTGCTCTTCCTCATGAGCGGTTTTAATATCCTGATCGAGCAAATCATCCACGTCGTACTGGGACAAATCGGCCGACAACGTGATCTTCATGGTGTAGCATAAATAGTCCACGGCGTGGTGGTTCTTTAAAAAATTGGGATAGAGCTTAAAAATTTCTGAGGAATTCGGCTCTTCTATATGTTTCTCAACCGCTTGCGGACCGTCCTTGCGGAAAATCTGGAACAATTGGAAAATCAGCTGAAGAACTTCCACGTAGTCTTTTTTCCCCGGACCACGGCCGAGCAAAGCATGGATGACTTTTCCCATGGCCATTTTTGAAGTGCTAAGAGTATTGCCAATCAGCATTCCGCCAAGCGCGGCGCCGAAAATAATCATAATTTCGAACATGGTCGAAACGGAAAAGACCACATGCAGATGGCCGCCGTTTAGCACGTAACCGCCGAACACGCCGACGATAACCACCAAGATTCCGACAATTCCCATAGATCACCTCTATATAGTGAATCGGTATTCTTGCCGGGGAACTAAACACTTGGTACCTTGGTCCAGATGACCGTTAACCACGTGTTTTTCATTCGAGGTTTGAGCACGTACGGGCGCGACAACGCGAAGTGGTCGGTGTTCGACTTTGGTCCCGTTTACCGGCATCTCGAAGCGGCAATGGAAACTCGCGGAGTGAAGTTCCACCCGGTCCTTGGTCTGGGCGCAGGGTCTTTACCCGAGGTCACCGCCCGCGCCGCCGCGTTTTTGCACAACGATCCAGTGTGGATGGATCCGGATAAAAGAGTTCATCTGCTGGGCCATTCCGCCGGAGGTCTAGTTGTGAGGCTGCTTCTCCCCGGCCTCAAACGCCAGGTGGCCAGCGCACTCACCGTCGCCACCCCCCACCGTGGTTCCGGCCTGGCGGAGATTTGCGCCAATATGCCCGAGCGGAATAAAGGCTCGGCGCTGGTGTTAAAATCCTTCGGGTACAACGTGAAAATAAAGAGGCATTTTTTCAGCGAACTGACTTCCGCCAGCCTCGCGAATGTGATGCCCGCTGAGGGGAAACCCACCACGGTTTCAAGGATCGGCTCTATAGTTTGTTCAGCGCCGCGCGCGGAGTGGTGCCTGCCTTTGAAAATGTTTTACAAGATTAAAGCTTTCGACGATTTCACCCTCCCCTCCGACGGCGTGGTGGAGAGGGACTCGCAGCCATTTGGCGAGGTGATTCGCGAGATTTCCATTGATCATTTCCGCCAAGTCGGATTATTTGATCAGAACCGGCGATTTGATCAACTCACCGATGCCATGGCCGGCTTTTTTAAAGGCTGATTTATGATAGTTTTGAAATTCGGTGGAACCAGCGTACAGGACGCAGCCGCCATCAACAATTTGGTGAAAGTCACCGCCACCCGCCAGGGTGAGCGTTTGGTCGTAGTATCGGCGCTGAGTAAAGTCACGGACGCCCTACTAAATATCGCCCGTTTATGCGAATTGGGACTGCTCCCCGCCGCGGAGACCGCGACCGAAGATTTACGCCTTCGGCACATGCTCGTGGGCCGCGAGCTGACCCTCAATGCCATGCAAATGGAGCCCATCGAAAATTGGTTCGTGCAGTTACGCAATCTGGTGCACTCGCTGACTACCATCCGCGAAGTCAGCCCACGCTCGCGCGACCTGCTGGCCTCCTTCGGCGAATTGAGTTCGTCCTGTTTGGTTCACGGGGCGTTCACTAAAGCCGGAATGCCCTGTGAATGGGTCGACTCCCGGCAAATGCTGGTGACCGATTCCGAGTTTACCGCGGCGCAAGTGGTGTGGGACAAGACCGCGGACCGCATTCAAAAAAATCTGAAGCCGCTGCTGAAAAATAAAATTGGCGTGACTCAGGGGTTTATCGGCGCCGATGGCAATGGCCAAACCACCACGCTCGGACGCGGTGGCTCGGATTATTCCGGCGCGATTTACGGCGCTTGTTTGAACGCCTCCAAGGTTGAAATCTGGACTGATGTAAATGGAATTTTATCGACCGATCCGCGCTTAGTGCCCGAAGCTAAAACCATCCGCCAGGTGAATTTTCTGGAGGCCGCGGAGATGGCTTACTTTGGCGCCAAGGTTTTACATCCCGCCACGATTTATCCGGCCCTAAAACAAAAAATTCCGGTGTGGGTGTTGAATTCCACGAATCCCACCGATCCCGGCACCGAAATCACCTTTGCGACTACAACACCAGCCGGCGTGCGCGGTATCGCCTTTAAAAATAATATCACCATGGTCAACATTCACTCGGGCCGCATGCTCGGAGCCCATGGTTTTTTAAAAAATGTGTTTGATATTTTCGCGCGCCATAAACTGTCGGTGGATTTGATTTCCACCTCGGAAGTGAACATTTCGCTGACGTTGGATCCCAATTCCGACATGGACGCCTTACAGCGCGCAAGAGTCGATCTCACCGCTTTTAGCGATGTGGAAATCACCGGGAACCAAGCTATGATTTCGGTGATTGGCAGCGGGATCCGTGAAACTCCGGGGCTCGCCGCCAAAATATTTGGCGAAATAAAAAATATCAATATTCAAATGATCAGCATGGGCGCATCAGAACTGAATTTAAGCTTTGTAGTCGCAGGTGATCAGGCCACGGACGCCATTAGGCGTCTCCATAAAATTCTCATCGAAACTGAATAGGTATTGAGAATCGCCCACTAAATGCATCCCCGAAAAAATATTATGATGTACATTTGGCTTTTGGGGGCAGCCATTAGAGTTCTTATTCCAATTATTTTTTTAGCCATGAGCTTGGGCTGCGCCCCTGAGCACATTCCGGCATCTTACGGTGTGAATCCGCAGCCTAAACCTGAGCCGGAAACCAACGGACCGTTGATTGCGGAAGTAAAATTAATTCTAAGCCGTTGCAATGGCTGCCACGCATTGGAACGTGTCCCCGCCTTTGACGAATGGCCTATCGAGGGGAACCTCGCAAAACATCAGGCCTGGGTGATCAGCATTCGCCGCTCCATGGGTTTTGACAGCGGCCGGCCGCGCACGATGCCGCCCCCTTCGAGCCCCTGGCAGCCTTCGCCGGAGCAGATTGCGACTCTTCAAAAATGGTATGAAGTAGGCGCACCGAACGAATAAAAACTGGCGCATTACGATGTGGGCGATCTTAACCATTGCGCTCGCGCCACCGCCGGGGAGCACGCTGCGGCCCGTATGTCCGTTTACTTGGCGCCGCCGCTTCGCGGACGCGTCCGCTCGGCTTAGGCCGCATCAAGCTTCCCGGCGGTGCCGAGAGCACAACCGAATTCGCCCACATCCAAGTTTGCAGTTTTGAGATTTAACTAAGAGGTCAGAATTCGATTATGAAAGTCCATGTACAGCCACAGGTGATCGGTTAGTCCCTCTACCTTTTTTGTCGTGCACCAGGTTTTTCGAAACAGGCGATTTACATTGGCCCGGAGCATGGCGCACGTGTGGTTAAGCGAAAATATTGGATCGTATCCGATTTTCTTAAGCTCACCCTGCCCTCCGATACCGCCTCGGCTGCCCTTGATCGTTGTATGGATCCAGGTCGTGGGCTTTAGCCAGCCTGGGTATTTTGGATTTTGATCAGAGGTGACCATCGCGTTGTCAGTTAAGAATGGTTTAATCGCGTAAAACAAATCCCTCATGGCTTGCGGGCGATCGTCGCGCCTAAGGCCATATTTTTTTAAGGATTTTTTGGCCAGATGTC
>JANMVK010000354.1:0-2625 GCA_031392725.1 Pseudobdellovibrionaceae bacterium | reverse complement strand
CTTGCCCTGGCTGGATACCACCCGGCGCACCACCAGAGTTTCATCCGACACATCGAGACCCATTTCATTCATGCTCGAAATAATATCGGGCCGCTGGCTCAAATCAAAATAGCCTTCGATCACGGCAAACTCCACGCCGCTGCGAACGGTGTCGGCATCGGCCTTCTCGCCCATTAACAAACTTAAGCTTTTCAGCAGAATGGATTTTCCCGCGCCGGTTTCGCCGCTTAAAATATTCAGGCCCGGCTTAAACGAAAGCTCGAGGTTTTCTATAATGGCGAAATTTTTGACTTTGAGTTCGATCAGCACACTTACCGCCTTAAAAGCCTCTATTTAAGCCCGTTCCCCGAACTTCAGCTTCTCTTTGAGTAGATTAAAGTAGTTGTAACCGGGCCGACGCAAGAACAAATGATCCGAGGTGTCCCGTGCCACCCAGATTTCGTCGTCTTTCCCTAAGGTAGTGGCTTTGACGCCGTCCACGGTCATCACCGCGGGCTCCGTGATGGTGAATTGAATGCGATCCTTGTCAGGAAAAATAAATGGGCGGCTTGTCAAACTGTGCGGACAGATAGGCGTGACCACCAAGGCTTCGACTTCGGGATGTAAAATCGGCCCACCCGCGGCCAGGTTATAGGCCGTGGAACCCGTTGGCGTCGCGACGATCAGGCCATCGGCCTTCACCGCATGAATCGGCAATTTATCAATTGTGATGGTGATATTGATCAAACGGCTGCGCGCGCCGCGCTCAATCACCAGATCATTCAACGCTAAATATGAACCTTTGGATTTATCCCTGGAGCGCACTTCAATGCGAATCATGGAACGGCTGCGCACTTCCAATTTTCCCTTCACCGCTTGTTCCAGCATAGGAATAATTTCGCTCGCGCGGGTGACCGTCAAAAATCCTAAGCCCCCCATATTAAAGCCGAGAACGGGAACCCGTTCCCCGTCCAACATCCGCACCGCTTCAAGATAAGTTCCGTCGCCGCCAAGCACAATCACCAGGTCCAACCCCTTGGGAGATTTCAACTTCTTAGCATTACGCAATTTCTGTTCCGGATGAGACAGGGCTTGAATCTTGTGCTCCGCGAGCCACTCGACAATGGTCTCCGCCGCTTTATGGGCCGCGGGCGTGGCGCGCCGGAAAACAATGGCCGCCTTGCGGATTTTTTTACGGTAAAAATCCATTAGCTGATCAGTCCGTCACGTCTGAGAAGCGCTTCCGGATCCGGTTTACGGCCGCGGAATTTTTCATAAAGTTTCATGGGATGATCGCTGCCGCCTTTGGACAGCACACACTCTTCAAAGCGCTTGGCGGTCTCGCGGTCAAAAATTCCTTTTTCCTTAAAATACTCAAAGGCATCGGCGTCCAGCGCCTCGGCCCATTTATACGAATAGTAGCCCGAAGCATAACCGCCACCAAAAATATGGCCGAAGCTCGAAGACATATTAGTGCCGGGCACTTCCGGCAAAACCAAACTATGGGCAGTGGCCATTTTCTCAAATTCCGGAACGGTCATGGTGCCGGGAGCGGTGCTGAACCAGTGCATATCCAGGAACGCGAAGTTGACTTGGCGGAGCGCCTGGAAGCCGGCTTGAAAACGTTGCGAGTCCTGGAGCTTTTTCAGCAAAGCGGGCGGCAGCACTTCGCCGGTCTGGTAATGAGTGGCGAAAATCTTTAGCAGCTCTTCTTCTTCCGCCCAGTTTTCCAGCATCTGTGACGGCAGCTCGACAAAATCCAAATACACATTGGTGCCGGCCAGCGAACGGAATTCCACTTTCGACAGCAAGCTGTGCAGCGAGTGGCCGAATTCATGAAACAGCGTGCGCACTTCATCAAACGTCAGCAGCGACGGTTTGCCGGGCATGGGTTTGGTGAAATTGCACACGATGGAAACATGCGGCCGGATATTGTGGCCGCGGAATTTCCCCTGCTCATAAAAGTTAGTCATCCACGCGCCGTTGGTCTTGCTCGCGCGCGGGAAAAAGTCGGCGTAGAACAAGCCGACAAATTCACCGTTGGTCTCGCGCGTGACTTCAAAGGCCTGCACGTCGTCATGGTAGACCGGGAATTCTTTAGTCAGCGTGAACTTCAGGCCGAACAAGCGGCGGGCCAGTTCAAACACTCCATCGCGGACATTTTCCAGTTTAAAATAAGGGCGCAACGCCTCTTCATCAAAAGCGTATTGCTGCTCTTTAAGTTTCATCGAGTAATAGGGAAAATCCCAAGCCTCGAGGCGCTTGGGGCCGCCTAGCTTATCGGCCAGCCCTTGCACAGCGCGCACGTCTTTTTCGGCCGCGGGTTTCACCGCGATCAGCATTTTATTGAGAAACGCCAGCACTTGCTCAGGAGTTTCCGCCATCCGCGTTTCCAGCGCCCACTGCGCGTAGCTGCGCGCGCCGAGCAGTTGGGCTTTTTCCGTCATCAGTTTTACGGTCTCAAGAAGCACCGGCTGATTGTCAAACGGGCCACCGAAACTGCGGCTGGCGTAAGCGCGGTACATTTTCTCGCGCAGTTCGCGTTTGTCGGAATAGCGCGAGAACGCGATGTAGCTGGGCGTTTGCAAAGTGAACAGCCATTTCGTGGGCTGGCCTTTTTCTTTGGCCGCGTGGTTTCTATCTTCG
>JANMVK010000163.1:0-9320 GCA_031392725.1 Pseudobdellovibrionaceae bacterium | reverse complement strand
CGCCAATTGCTTTTAAAATTGTCTGTTTCCGAGTTTTCGCCATTATCGTTTCCTTAATTTACTAAGCAGCCTCAACATTTCCAAATAAAGCCAAATCAATGTCACCAGCAAGCCAAAGGCCGCATACCATTCCATATATTTGGGTGCTCCGCGTTCCGCGCCCTTTTCAATAAAATCAAAGTCCATAACCAAATTGAGCGCGGCGATTATGGTGATCACCACCGACACGCCGATGCCGATCAAGCCCGTTTCATGTATGTAAGGCATGCGGATTCCGAAAAACCCGAGACCCATATCCAGTAAGTACACGAGGCACACGCCACCGGTCGCCGCGACAATCCCCAATTTAAAATTTTCGGTGGCTTCAATTAATTTCGAGCGGTAAGCCATAAGCAAAGCTAGAAAAGTTCCGATAGTGCAGAGCACGGCCTGCATCACAATCCCGGGATAGCGGGCTTCAAATATAGACGACAGAGCGCCCAACGTTGCGCCTTGCAAAATTGCATAAACGGGGGCCATGTACGGGGCCGATGTCGGTTTAAAAATAATCACAAAGCCAAGAACCACGCCGCCAAGCATCGCCGGGAAATACCATCCGGGTATCAGCGGAACGGCTTGCTCCTCCCACCCTCCCGGATAGGCGCTCTGCCATGAAAAATAGGCCGCCACTCCCAACATGAAAATCAGCAGAAAACTTTTATTCACTGCGCCCTCAATTGTCATGCGGTCGCTGGTCGCCGTTAGGCCTTGAAAAACTTTGTCAGATAGCGCGGGATTTGAACTTCTCATGGTGTTCCCTCCGTATGCCACTATACTAAAGCCAATGTCTTGGATCTACAACTGGGTGCTTTTAGCAGGACTATTCACCACGAGCGGAGCTCGTGCGGAACTCTTTGGCGTGCCCGCTGGCCTTAGGCTTGAGGGAATCGGTCCCCTTTATGGCGCCGTGGCGGGCGCTAACAATTTGGTCGCTGAGCGCACCAATCTACTGGCGGGAGCGGCATTTGGCAGCGTCGAGGCCCAAGGAGCTTTAGTGCGGGATGTTCCCATGGGTCTGCCCAAAGGCGGTCTCACTTTTGGCTTCGCCAATTTGACCCAAGCCCGGTTCAACACCAGTTATGTCCGCGGCTTGGAATCTGGGACGGTGTTTGAACAGGAAATTTCAGGCCACCTCTATGGCGGCGGCCTCGAATACCACCTGCTTGAAAATTTAAAACTGGAATTGGGAATCGTGCGGTCTTCAGTTCAGCTGGATGACTATTACCTTAACGGACAAAAAATAATCCGCCCCAACAAAAATGGCTTTCACACCGTAAAGACCGATTCACATGTGATGCAGATTTATTTTCACCAAATTCCGGTCGGCGGCGGGATTTCCCTGGTCAGCGCCTCGGGCAGATCCGGGCAAAGCGACACGCTCACCGCCACCTATTCCTTGAACGGCCAATTTGCCATGCTGGAGAAAGTCACACTGCATCCACGCCTGCGCTGGAGCGACGCTTACATTTCAAAACAGGAAAAACAGTATCTGGATGAAAATCGCGTCCGCTCCGCCCTCAACACCGGTTGCACTACAGCGGATTGCCTCACACTGGAAAATTCCCTGGCCGGATATATCGCGCGCAACAATCTGCATGGAACGGCGGTGCCCCTTGGTGGCAGTCAGGGCGTGCGCGCCTTTGATGAGTTTAGCTTAAAGGCCGCACACACCCGGCTGGTGGCGCTTGAGCTCCGCTGGGAAATTTTGCATTGGCTACAATTGGCGCCGTCTTACGAATTGGGTTGGGGCCGCGATCAAACTAAAGATTTGTATGAAAAATCTGTTCAATCTTACGGCCTCGGGCTAAGAGCCAAGGTTAAGGATTTCGCGCTCCGCCTGGCCACGGCCCAAACCCATGACCAGTCCGCGTGGTTCCTAACTTTGGAGCGTGCACAATGAATATTCTGATGATGGCCATGGCCCTGCGCAAAGACTCGTTAAATAAAAAACTCATCAAGAACGCGCACCGGATTTTAACCGCGGACAGCCTCGGGCATAAGGTGGAGTTGTTGTCGTTCAACGAGTTCCCCATGCCCGTCTACGATGGCGATGTGGAAACTGTGGGAATTCCGCCGGGCGCCCAAGCGCTGGCACAAAAAATCCTCGATGCGCAGATTTTGATTCTTTCCACACCCGAGTATAACGGTGGAATGCCGGGGCCATTTAAAAATGCCGTGGATTGGGTTTCGCGAATCAAGCCGATGCCTTGGGAGGGTAAGCATATTCTGTTGCTTGGAGCCTCGCCTGGCGCTCTAGGAGCGGTTCGTGGACTGTGGCACTCGCGCGTTCCGCTCGAAGCCATCGGCGCTTTTATTTATCCGGAGATGTTCGGATTGCCCCGCGCCCATCAGGCTTTTGATGAGGCGGATCTAATGAAAGATCCACCTACCGAGGAACGCCTTAAAAAATTAATCACGAAATTCTTAACACACGGAGGAATCAATTGAAAATCAGCCCATTTCTATGGTTCGACACCCAGGCCGAAGACGCCGCGAAGTTTTACACCGCGATCTTCAAAAATTCAAAAATCATCGCGACCACGCGCTATCCTGAAAACTCCCCCGGCCCCGCAGGCAAAGTGATGACCGTGGGCTTTGTAATCAACGGTCAGGATTTCACCGCACTTAACGGCGGGCCGCATTTTAAATTCACAGAAGCCATTTCCTTTGTGGTGAGTTGCAAAGACCAGAGCGAAGTCGACGAGTACTGGGAAAAGCTGCTGCAAGGCGGAGGTAAACCTTCTCAATGCGGCTGGCTCAAAGATCAGTTTGGTCTGTCGTGGCAGATTGTGCCTGAAGGAATGGGCCAATTCCTTGGCGGCAAGGATCCGGAGGGATCAAAGCGCGCCATGCAAGCCATGCTGAAAATGGTAAAGCTCGATATCAGTAAATTAAGGGAAGCCTACGAAGGTTAACTTGGCGGCGGCCCATATTTAGCCATGACCTGGGCCTCGGTCATCGTTTCCGTTTTATTGGCAAACTCATAGTTGTGCGGTTTGTGGTCGACAAAGATCTGCAAATGGAATTTAAAGTCCTCGGTGCCGTTCAAAAAGCCCAAGGGAAAATTGTAGAAGTCGGTGTTTTTCAAATGGTAATAAATATGGCTTCCGCAGAGTTTGCAAAATCCCCGCTCCGCCCAGTCACTAGAACTATAGGCGGTGATGTTCTCTTTGCCGCCGAAGGTTAAATTTTTCCCGGCATCAATCGTGAACAATGGTCCCCCGCCCCATTTACGGCACATGCCGCAATGGCAGACGTCAAAGGTCGTCTTTTCCAGATCCATGGACACCGTGACGGAACCGCATAAACAAGCACCCGATGTTTTCTTAGAATTTCCCATAGTCAGCCTCCAGGCATCTGGATATCATGACTCAATGGAGCTAGAAACCCTGAAAAAATTTAAATGTCCTTACTGCTTCGAGCGAATTTCCATGCTGCTCGATCTATCAGAAAACGGCGCTCAGGAATATATCGAAGATTGCGAAGTGTGCTGCCAGCCGATTCAAATTCATTTTGAAGTGGCGAGCCATCAGCTGACCGGTTTTTCCTGCGCCGGCACTCAGTAGCCATGGGGGATAAATCGATGAAGACCGAGCCGAACTGCCCAAAATGCAAAAACTGGCGCACTTCGTTGTGGGTTGATCTTTGTAACAATCGGAACTGGCTGAGAATTTGCCTTATTCTCTGCCATGACCTCAGAAATTAAACGTACAAGTAATTCATGTCCAAGATGTCCGCACGGCGGAGCCGGCGTCCGGCATGGATGCTTTAGGAGGCGTTCAGACCGAAAGTGGGTTCAGCGATGGATGTGTTTGCGCTGCGGGAAAACTTTCTCTGAAGCCACAAATCAGCTCGAGGTTTATCAAAAAAAGCGGCAGTTCAATCAAGCCATTTTCTTCATGCTGTGCTCAGGGGTTTCTCAGCGAAGGCTTAGCTTAGGCCTCAATCTCCACCGCAGAACCATCGCTCGAAAATTAAAACACTTGGCTATTCAAGCCAGGCTTGATCAGACGTTTTATCTGCTAAATTTTCTTGATCAACCAATTGCAGCTGCTCAATTTGATGAAATGGAAACACACGAGCACACGAAGTTAAAACCTCTGAGCATTGCTTTAGCCGTTTGCCAGAAGAGCCGTAAAATCTTAGGCTTTAAAGTGTCCTCAATGCCGTCCAAAGGACATCTGGCCAAAAAATCCTTAAAAAAATATGGCCTTAGGCGCGACGATCGCCCGCAAGCCATGAGGGATTTGTTTTACGCGATTAAACCATTCTTAAATGACAACGCGATGGTCACCTCTGATCAAAATCCAAAATACCCAGGCTGGCTAAAGCCCACGACCTGGATCCATACAACGATCAAGGGCAGTCGAGGCAGTATTGGTGGCCAAGGTGAGCTCAAGAAAATCGGATACGACCCAATATTTTCGCTTAACCACACGTGCGCCATGCTTCGTGCCAATGTAAATCGCCTGTTTCGAAAAACCTGGTGCACGACAAAAAAGGTAGAGGGACTAACCGATCATCTGTGGCTGTACATGGACTTTCATAATCGAATTCTGACTTCTTAATTAAATCTCCAAAACCGCAAACTTTGATGCGGGCGAATTCGGCTGTGCTCTCGGCACCGCTGGGGAGCTTGATGCGGCCTAAGCCGAGCGGACGCGTCCGCGAAGCGGCGGCAATGGTTAAGATCGCCCACATCGTAATGCGCCAGTTTTTAACAAACAACCTCACACAGGGCTTCGGTGACATTGCGGAAATTTTCGTTGGCCGCGTACACTTGCATAAATGGAAAATTTAACAGCTCGAAGATCTCGCCGTCGTAACCTTCCATCTTTAAATACATTTCTGTGGTTTGAACGCGGAATTGCGGATCGAGCTTTTCGCCGATTTGCCCGAGCTTCTCGCAATATTTGAGGAGTTCATCAGTCAACTTCTGATCTGGGGCGTAGCGCTTGACCAGTTGTTGGATCACGTCCGGCGAAAAAGTCTCGCGGAGAAAATTCGCATACACGTAGGCGAACAGGGTGAGCATAAACGTCGCGCGCGGGCCTAGACCCTGTTGCAAACGGGACATCACATCCATGTTCTCTTGGTCCGGATGCATGTAGCAATTGTGCTCGAGAAAAAAGCGGTGCATTTCCGTGGTAGCGGGAACGCAGGCCAGGGCGTCCACAGTGTTGGCGAAACTCTCGGACACAATGGCTCGTAGAATTTTTTCCTGCGGAGTGGTGAAAGTAACGGCCTTAAAAAAATGTTCAGCGATCACATGCGCGGCTTCGTGCAAGTGATAACTTTCTGGCATGCGCAAATCTTCGGTGGTGAGCACGTTGGGCCGTTTGTTCTCGACCTGTTGGAGCATGCGGCCGTTGGCGACGTAGGGAATGGTCTTGTTCGCGACGATGGTGTTCAGCTCGTGAAACGGCAGCAGCAAATATTGTGGCCAGGCTTCCATGTAGATCGAGCCGATTTTCAGAGCGAATACTTTTATGTTGCGATAGACCGGGTTTGTTTGCATCAAGAAGGCGTCGCCAAGAATGTCAGCATGGCTTTGGTCGGCCGAGTGCGATTTGTGAATGGCGAGGACTTCGCTGATTTGCATGAGGTTGTATCTGACTATTCTTGCATCCCGTCAACTGTATGGTGATACTTAAGAGATGCTTCGTAAATTCGCCAAGTTTGTGCTTTGGATGGCCGGGTGGAAGGCCGTGGGCGAACCCGTTCTACAACCCAAAGGCGTATTGGTTATCGCCTACCACACGTCCAACTGGGATGCGCTGCCGTGCTTCGGCTTCAATGTGACTCTAAATGCAAACGTGACCTGGGTTGGGAAAAAATCGATTTTTTGGTGGCCGCTCGGAGCGTTCTTGCGCTCGATCGGCGGGATTCCGGTCACGCGCAATGCGAACGAAGATTTCGTCAGTCAGATGGTGAATCAGTTCCGCAGCCGCGATCATTTTGTGCTCGCCATGGCGCCCGAGGGAACCCGCAAAAGAACCCACAATTGGAAAACCGGATTTTACCATATCGCACGGACCGCCGGTGTTCCGGTGCAAATCGCGGCGTTGGATTATAAAAACAAGGCCTTTGTATTTAGTCCGCTCATTCACCTCACCGGCGACGAGAAACAGGACATCAATCACATCCGCGAATTTCTCCGACCAATTGAACCCAAGAATCCGCACCTGGCCGACCGCGATTTTGAGTTCCAATCGTCATAGGGCTATGATAAATCCACGGGATGAGTGGTGAAAATGAATTGAATGAATTGATAGAGGACGAAGATTTTTACTACGAAGACGGCCTCTGCGTTTTTACCGAGGCCTATCACCTGAAGCGAGGCCACTGTTGCAATAGCGGTTGCCGCCACTGCCCTTATCCGGTAGATCCCATTCATGAACGACCAAAGACTAATTGATATTGAGACCAAACTTGCCCATCAAGAGATTCTCATCGGTGATCTGAACCAGGTGATGTCGCTCCAACAGGAGACCATAAGCACGCTGCAGGCGGCGCTTAAGAGTTTTTTTAAGCGCTACCACGAGGCCAATGGTGATGCCATGCCGGTTGGCCCCGCAAACGAGAAACCTCCGCACTACTGAGCGGCGAACATTTTTCGGATTTCGGTGGAAAAGGATTGTTCACCGGTGTCGAGATCTAAGTGGCCGTCTTGGTGGAGTAGTGACCAGCGGTTGTTTTTCTTAAGTGTGCCCTCGAGCCCTTCCAAAAATTTCTGTTCAAATGCATAAATTAAAATGGTTTCGGCGCGGTGAACTTTTTCCGCCGCCACTTCTTTAACTATTAACTCAGGGTTTTTATAAGTGTAGACCGTGACTTGCTTGGACGCTTTGCTGGCTCTATGCAACTTTTTGGCCGACGGATTGCCGATTTCAATCCACAAATCAAAACCGCCCATTGCCGCTTTAGCCTGAAGGGCCGGCGTATCGGGGTCAGCCAGGCCGCCGGGTGAGAATTCCAGATTTTCTTGGTGGCTGAGTGAATAAGCCAAAGCGCGGGTGAGAAGATACAATCCGGTCTCGGATGGATGCTGGCTTAAGCGGAAATCTAAGTTTTGGTACAGCCCCCGGTCAACGTCCGAGAGCGCGATTTCGAAATGATAGAGCATTTCCTCTCAAGTGCCTGGAATTTTTCCGGATGTCCAGAAATTGGCGGCCGACACCACCAATTTGGCATTTTCATTGCACCATCTCTATCCAAAGGGACGGCCTAATGTCTTATATCGCAATGGTTCGCCGATTCTCAAATCTTGCCTTCACCTTCAGTTCATTTTTGCCCCCGGTGGCAAACAGGAGGTTCAATGGGGCTGTTTGAATTCTTAAAGAAACACCAGACGGAAATTCTAGCGTTAACTGAACTGAAGTCTCTCGAACTGGCCGGAGTGCGGCCAAGCTCAGTTCAGCTCAAGCAAGGGCTTCCAATTTTCTACAAGCAACTGATGGGGGTGCTCGCCCTTCAAGGCAGCACGAAACCTGATCAGATTGATAAAATCGCGCTGACCAATGGACATCCGCAAGAAGGCGACCTCGCCATCGCGGGCGGCCAACACGGTCTTGAGTTGCAGCGCTTGGGTTACACGCTTTCGCATGTTGTCCATGCCTACGGGGCCATGTGCCAATCCATTACCGAATTGGCGTCTAAAGGAAAAATTCAAATTTCGGCCGGGGAGTTCCATGATCTGAATCGATGTTTGGATGTGGCGATCGCGGGAGCGGTGACGCAATATCAACTTCAGAGAAATCGTCAAGAGTTAGACCGGGAAGTTGAGCATATCGGATTCTTGGCTCACGAACTGCGCAACACATTGGGGACGATTACTCTGGCCCTGGATTTAATAAAAGATGGCACAGTGGGTTTTAACGGCAACACGGGACAGGCGCTGGACAGAGGCCTTCAACGTATGGACGAACTGATCGGTCAGTCGTTAACTGAGGTCAGACTGCATGTGGATCCCTCGCCTAAAGCTGTAGAGCTCAGCATTTTACAAATTGCCGATCAGATCGCACTGACCGCCGACATCCAAGCCCGCGAAAAAAAGCAGACCTTGGAAATTGAAATTGATCCCACTCTGACTATCCAAGCCGACCAACAGCTGTTCTACTCCGCCTTGTCCAACCTAATTCAGAACGCCATTAAATTCTCCCGCATAGGCGGCCGAATACAGGTGCGCGGAAAATTAGTGGGGCAAGATGTCATCGTGGAGGTGGAGGATGAATGCGGAGGGAAACTAGGCCAGTCCACTGAAAATATTTTTAAGCCGTTCGTGAGGGAAAGTGAAAACCGAACCGGACTTGGCCTTGGCCTCACGATCGCTCAACGCGCCATTGTGCTCAACCAGGGAAGGATTGAAGCCCGCAATCTTCCCGGGAAGGGATGCATTTTTAAAATCACCTTACCTAAAAAAATTATGGTTAAAAAATTCAAGCCAGCTGCGCCAAGGCCTGACGGGCGCGACCACGCTCACTCTTGAATAAATTTAGATACCGGGCTGTTTTTGGATGGCCAAGACCATTTTTTGGGGACAAACTGCCGGATGCTTTCATTTCTACCCCATGCGCTACGTGGAACTCTGGCGCTGATTTTACTACTGCTGCACACGGTATTCTGGTGCACGGCCATTTATGTTTTTGTCCCTATTAAAATATTAATTCCCAATACTCGCGTTCGGCGTTGGTGCACTCGGCAAATGGTGTCCATCGCGGAGATGTGGATCACTTGCAACTGTTTATTATTGAAACTCGTCCAGCGGATGGAATGGGATGTAACGGGTGTCGAGGGGCTCAATCCCAATCATTCCTATTTTGTTTGTTCCAACCATCAGTCTTGGGTGGATATTGTGGTGTTGCAAAAGATTTTTAACCGGCACATTCCGTTTTTGCGGTTTTTTGTAAAGCAAGAAATGATTCGCATTCCATTTTTGGGCGCGGCTTGGTGGGCACTTGATTTTCCATTTATGAAGCGGTTTTCTAAGGCGTATCTGGAGAAGCATCCGGAAATGCGGGGGAAAGATCTTGAGACGACGCGGAAGGCTTGCGCTAAATTTGCCGGCGGGAAAATTTCGGTGCTTAATTTTCTCGAGGGCACCCGCTTTACTAGAAGTAAGCATCAGCGGCTGAACTCGCCTTATCAAAGGCTTCTACCGCCAAAAGCTGGCGGCTTCGCCGCAACGTTGGACGCCATGGGGAATCAGTTTGATGCGATTCTGGATGTGACCATCTTTTATCCCGACGGGACACCCACTATTTGGCAACTTTTGAGTGGGG
>JANMVK010000065.1:0-1288 GCA_031392725.1 Pseudobdellovibrionaceae bacterium | reverse complement strand
ACCCAACGCAATTCCACCCGAAGGCGGCACGCCTATTTTCAAAGCTTCGATCAAGCCCGGATCATGCGGCACCATGCTGGTGCCGAGCCGTTTGCGCTCTTTGATTTCATCGCGCCAGCGGTTCATTTGCTCATCGGGGTCGGTGACTTCGTTAAAGGCGTTGGCGATCTCCATCCCGCGCCAATAAAATTCAAAGCGGTCGGTCCAGCCGTGGGGATCGAGTTTAGCCAGCGCGGACATGCTCGGCGGAAAACAGCGCACGATGGTGGGGCCTTTTTTACTCAAGAACGGCTCCACCCGGTCGATCATAATCCGGTGAAACAAGTCGTTAAACGAATCATCCTCGGCCGTGTGAATGCTGAGTTCCAAGCATAGGGCGTGCAGTTCGGTTTTGGTGGTGCGCGGGGTCAGCCGGAAATCAAACAGCATCTGGAAAATCACCGGGAAGTCCGAGTTGTCGACTTTGAGTTTTCCCTCCTGAATCCAGCCCTCTTCACCCAAAGTGTTGAGCAGCGCGAGCAGATCCTGCTCGATCAGCATTAGATTGTCGAAGGCCCGGTACCACTCCAGCATCAAGAACTCATTGTCGTGGACCGTGGTGAACTCGCCTTTGCGGAAGCAGTTTTTAATTTCAAAAATATCGGTCCAACCCAGAGCCATGGCTTTTTTGAGCGAGATCTCCGGGCTGGTGGGCAAATACGCGGTCATGGTCCGTTTGCCGTAAACCACTTCGGTGGAAAACGGCTCCAACGTCGGCTCCAGGCCGGGACAGCGGACCAGAGTGGGAGTGATCAGCTCGTGCAGCCCCCGCTCCATAAAAAAATCGCGCACGCGCTGAACAAAGGCGGCAAACCGGGGCACATGGGGCTTTAATTTGGGGGAACCCAGCCCGGAACTCTTGTGGTGGCGGATCACCTTGTCACAATACACGCTGAATTCGGTGGCCTCCGTGACCCTCACCGCGACTAAATCTCCCGGGTTGAGCGGCTTCAGCTGCTGTTCATCGCCCTGCAATTCGACCGAGCCGATGGCGTCGGATAGAGTACAAGCTCCGTTCACACGGTCGAAGATGCCCCCCAGTTCAAAGGGTGCGGCAGGTTTTTCAAGACGGAAGCGTTCGAGTGAGAAGACCATGTTGACGCAAGTCGCTAGCATGGGCATTTTGGGCTGTCAAATGAGGGCGCATTGCCGTCGTTGCAAAACCCGGCGCCAGACTTGACAGCACAGAGTGAAAAATCGCAAATTAGGTCGATCTACCGAAAGGATAAAACTATGAGAGCACAGGCCA
>JANMVK010000055.1:0-1750 GCA_031392725.1 Pseudobdellovibrionaceae bacterium | reverse complement strand
ATTCACGTGAACCACATTAGGATCGACAAAACAGCGCACCACATGAACGATGGCGTCGGTCTCACGGATGTTGGACAAAAATTTGTTTCCCAATCCTTCACCTTGTGAAGCGCCGGCCACCAAGCCTGCGATATCCACAAATTCTATTATGGTTGGAACCTGCGATTTGGGTTTTACGTAGAGGGAGATTTTCTCCATGCGCTCGTCGGGAACCGTGACCACGCCGACGTTGGGATCAATCGTGCAAAACGGGTAGTTGGCGGCCTCGGCCTTGTTCGACGTCAACGCGTTGAACAGCGTGCTCTTGCCCACATTCGGTAAACCCACAATGCCACATTTCAAACCCATTACTTTATCTCCTGATATTGGGTGGATCCGTCTACGGATCCACCTTCGAGCCGCCGTTAAACTCAGTCGCGGCGCGATCCAATCCTCGTTCCGACCAAACTTCCACAGCTTCGACAAAATCACCAAACAATTTTTCACGCAATAGCACTTGCTCCTCTTTTGAGAAGGGGTGCAACACGTAATCATGAACTTCCATCACCGCGCGGGTCTTGTTGCCTTCATCATCGACGAACACCGGCGGGCGGCCCACGCCCAGGCGCAAACGCCCGTACTCATCGGAGCCGAGCATCTGATGCACGCTCTTTATGCCGTTGTGTCCGCCGGCGCCGCGCTTGGATTGAAACCGAATTTGGCCGAAGGGAAGATCAATCTCATCGTGTGCGACCAAAATGTCCGGCAGCGCGATCTTGTACATATTGACGACACCTTGAACCGGCTCGCCCGACAAATTCATAAACGACTGCGGCTTGCACAGCAAAACGGACTGTTTGCCCAGCGAGATTTTCATGGTTTCAGCTTTGAACTCGGACTTCCAATGGCCGCCGCCAAAGGCTTGCGCTAGGACATCAACTAACATAAAGCCAACGTTGTGGCGGGTAAGGGAATATTTGGGGCCGGGGTTGCCCAGTCCTACGACGAGCTTCATCCAGCCTTCCGAAGATTACTTCTTCTTGTCGCCAGCAGGAGCCGCGCCCTTGGCGGGAGCCGCACCAGCAGCAGGAGCCGCGCCCTTGCCGGGAGCCGCACCAGCAGCGGGAGCTGCACCAGGAGCACCGGGAGCCGCACCAGCCGCAGCCGCCGCGCCTTCAGCGACAGGAGCCAACGGATCGATAACGGGAGCCGCGATAACTTCCTCTTTAACTTCAGCGCAACTGACGATGGTTTCATCCATGCTCGAGATGACTTTCAAATTCTCAGGGAATTTAATGTCCGACACGTGCATGGAAGTATTGATATCCAAATCCGTAACATCGAGTTCGAAGAACGCCGGAATTTCCAGAGGCAAACATTCAATCTCAACATCACGGCGAACCATGCTGACGAGGCCGCCTTCACCGATACCGCGGGCTTTACCCGTAATCCGCACTTCCACATTCACGCGCACTTTCTGAGTCATATCCGGTGCGAAGAAGTCGATGTGCACGGGGCGGCGGGAGACGGGGTGAATGTCCAAGGACTTACGCAGGACTTTCAAACCGTTTAGCGAAGAGTCTTTTGAATCGAGAGTAAAAATTGAGTTTTCAAAGCTGGTGCGCGCGTATTTTACGGCGTCGTTTTCAGCGATGGAAATGGACAGCGGTTTAATTTTCGGTCCGTATACAATGGCCGGAACATAACGTTTCATGCGCAATCCGCGGGCGACGCCTTTGCCGGCTTCGCGGGTGTTCGCTGCAATTTTGAG
>JANMVK010000795.1:0-4437 GCA_031392725.1 Pseudobdellovibrionaceae bacterium | reverse complement strand
GGCGCTGATCGTGGGCTTGCTCCCCGATAAGCGTTGGATCCGTCCGGTGTCTTTGGGATTTTCCCTGATGCATTTCGCGTTGAGCGCGACGCTGTTCTCTTATTTTGATCCGGCTAAGGCGACCATGCAGCTGGTGGAACGTTTTCCGTGGCTTCCCACCTTCGGAATTAATTATTTTATCGGCATCGACGGCATTTCTTTTTGGCTAGTGTTGCTCTCGACCTTTCTGACTCCGCTGGTGATTTTGGCCAGCTGGAATTCGATTGAAGAGCGCGTGCGCGGTTTTCATATTTGTTTGTTCCTGTTGTTAACCGCCATGGTCGGCACGTTCTTGGCGCTCGACGCGATTTTGTTCTACGTGTTCTTCGAGGCGTCTTTGATCCCCATGTATTTTATGGTCGGAGTGTGGGGCGGCCCGCGCCGGCTTTACGCCACGATGAAGTTTTTTATTTATACCATGGCGGGATCGCTGTTTATGCTCGTGGCCATTATCGCGCTGATCTTTTTGTGCGAGCAGCAGCTCGGCCAAATGAGCGCCAGCATTTTGGATTTTTATAAACTCGACATTCCTTTCGTCGCGAATGATCTGCTCAATACGCAGACATTGTTGTTCTTTGCTTTCGCGGTGGCCTTTGCCATTAAGGTGCCGATGTTTCCGTTTCACACTTGGTTGCCCGACGCTCACGTGGAAGCGCCCACTTCGGGTTCTGTGATCCTAGCCGCGGTGATGTTGAAAATGGGCACTTATGGTTTCATGCGGTTTGTGATTCCGATGTTTCCCGAGGCCAGCGTCAATTTCGCCTGGCTGTTTATGCTGCTCGGAGTGATTGGAATTATTTATGGCGCGTTAGTGGCCATGGTGCAGCCGGATTTAAAAAAGCTGGTGGCCTATTCCTCCGTCTCCCATATGGGATACATCATGCTGGGGCTGTTCGCGTTTAATATTTACGGCGCCACCGGCGGACTTTATCAAATGCTCAATCACGGCATCAGCACCGGCGCGCTATTTCTTTTGGTCGGCATGATTTACGAGCGAACGCATTCCCGCATGATCAATGAATATGGCGGCCTGGCAAAAGCAGCGCCGATCTTTGGCATCGTGTTTTTAATCGTCACCTTCTCCAGCATCGCGGTGCCGTTGACCAACGGCTTTGTCGGGGAGTTTTTGATTTTGCTTGGCGCTTTTCAATCTAATAAAATTTTAACCGGCTTTGCCGTACTCGGTGTGATTTTGGGCGCCGTCTATATGTTATGGGCGGTGAAACGCGTGTTCTTCGGCGAAGTGGCCGGCGTGGTGAAAGAGCACGAGGGCGAAGGCTTCGATATCGGCACCCGCGAGATGTTTGTAATGGCACCATTGGTGTTGCTAATTTTTTGGATGGGAATTTTCCCCTCGGATTTTTTAAATTGGTCCAAGGCGAGCCTTGAGCACTTTGTCGACAACCGCACTCACTATGAATTGAACGTGGAATAATTATGATGGAAGTACAGTTCGGTTTAATCGATTTTCTACTGGTGACACCGGCGTTGGTGCTGTTCCTGTTCAGTTGCGTGCCGCTGTTAATTAAAGTTTTACGCGGCAACCGCGAACAAAATAGTTTTGCCACTCTGATTTACGCCTATGTGGGATTGGTGACGGCGTTTGGTTGTTTAATTCCCACCATCGGCACCGAGCGGACCGCGTTTGACGGCGCGTTGGTGTTTGATGGAGTTTCCAGCTTCACTTCCTTAATTGTCCTCGCGGTGACCGGCATCGCATTGACCTTCGCGCGCGATAGCCGTTCGACCAATCCCAATCAGTTCACCGAAATGGTGTTTTTGGTGATGAACTGCGCGGTGGGAATGCTGACCATGGCGTGGGCCAACGATTTGATTGTCACCTTTGTGGGACTCGAATTGT
The DNA here is from genome assembly GCA_031392725.1 of Pseudobdellovibrionaceae bacterium. GTDB lineage: Bacteria > Bdellovibrionota > Bdellovibrionia > Bdellovibrionales > UBA1609 > JALHOQ01. The sequence continues at coordinate 2,537 of JANMVK010000795.1, read as the reverse complement.
TTTCGCTGTGCCTTTATATGTTGATCGCCCTGAGCCTTGAGGAAAAAGTCTCCAAAGAAGCCGCATTTAAATATTTTGTGTTGGGAAGTTTCGCTTCGGCGATCTTGCTCTATGGAATTTCTTTTATCTACGGAACCGTGGGCTCCACCTACCTGCCCGACGTCATGCAGGCGTCGAGTAATTTGCTCGGCACCAACCGTTTGTTCCTGATCGGCTTTATTCTTTTGTTTCTCGGGTTTTGTTTTAAAATTTCGATTTTTCCATTTCACGCTTGGGTTCCCGATGTTTATCAGGGCTCGCCCACTCCCTTGACCGGCTTCATGGCCACCGGTGTGAAGGCGGTCTCATTGGCGTTTATGCTGCGACTAGTGGCCGCGCAAGCGTTCACGGTTGAGCGCTTTTGGCCCTTTGTCGACTGTCTTCAATGGTTAGCGGTGTTCACGATTTTGATCGGCAACGTGGGCGCCTTCCGGCAAAAAAGTCTTAAGCGAATGCTGGCTTATTCCAGCGTCGCGCATAGTGGTTACGTGATGATCGGCTTAATCGCCGCGGGAATCGGCGGTGCCAGTATGCTCGGCGCCACGGGCGTGATGTTTTATATGTTCGCTTATTCCGTGATGACAATCGGCGCCTTCGGCGTGCTCCATATGTTGGAGCCTCGCGCAGATTCGGATCTACAGATTGAAGATTTGCGGGGTCTAGCCTCGCAAAAACCGTGGCTGGCGTTGTGCATGACGATTTTGTTGATGAGCCTCGCGGGAATTCCGCCGACCTTAGGGTTCTTCGGCAAATTCTTTATTTTCTCAGCGGCCGTAAAACAAGATCTCATATGGCTCGCCGTCTGGGGCGTGATCGGCAGCATTATCAGCGTGTATTATTATTTAAAGCCGGTGGTCGCCATGTATATGGAAGAGCCGCTGTTCTCGCGCGGTGGCCACGAGTTAAAACCCATGAGTTATTTCGTGGTGGCCTGTTTGGCGCTTATGGTTTTAGTGTTCGGCCTGGCGTCTGAGCCGTTTTATCAAGTGGTATTAGAATCCGTAGCCAAAGTGTTTTGAGTGCCAGGAACCTTGCGCCATGATTCCTGACCTAGTAGCAATTGCACCAAAAGAGTTTGAAAGCGTGTTGGCTGATGAGTGCGACGCTCGCACGATTTCTCAACACGAGCGCCTGTTTCTGCTAAAAAGCAAAGAGCACCCCGCCTTCGCACAAAATGTATGGCTAAAGCCTGAGATTTTAAAATTCCAATCGATATCTCAAGCAGCAAAACATCTGCGCGCAATTCAGCGCAGTTGGTGGCTGCACTCCACAGCGGCGCACCGGCGCGCGCAACTAATTCAAGAGGCGATGCCGCCGGTTAATCCACGGCCCGCTGAATTTCTGGCGGATATCCCCAAGGCTCCTCTGGGAAGTTGGACTTTGCTCGATGAGGAAACCCTTTTGTACTCAGCGCAATGTTCAAGCCCATTCCCAGACGGTGAAATTGAATTCGTGGAAAACAAATTGGATCCGCCCTCGCGCGCCTATCTGAAATTGTGGGAGCTGTTCACTTTGTTGGAAAAACATCCCAAGGTCGGGGATAAAGTTGTGGACCTCGGCTCTTCCCCCGGTGGATGGACTTGGGTGCTCGATCAATTGGGTTGCGAAGTGTTGAGCGTGGATAAAGCGCCGCTCGAAGAAAAAATGCGGATTTCAAAAAAAGTGAAGTTTGTAAGCGAGAGCGCCTTCGGCTTAAAGCCGGCGAAAATGGATTGGCTATTCTCGGATGTGATTTGTTATCCCGAGCGTTTGCTTGAGCTTGTGCAGAAGTGGGAGCCGTTGGTGCCCAATTTGGTTTGCACATTAAAATTCCAAGGAGCGACCAACTTCACCATCATCAAAGAATTCCTAAAAATTTCCGGGTCCGAGATCCGTCATCTCACTTGCAATAAACACGAACTCACCTGGTTTAGAATAAAATAAACACCTGTCTAAATCTGTAAATTACCCGCGGCGGCCCTTGTACAGTGCGGCGGAAACAGTTGCCAGGCACCTTTAAGGGTACCGATATTTTTTATGGAAATAGATAAGAAGCGCTGTCGGCACGGATAGAATTAGAAGGAAGACCATTCGCACTATTGAAAATTCGGAATTGAAGATCATAGGGAAATATAGAGCGCTAAGGCCAAGCCCTAGAAAAACGCCAAGGTATACGGCCCAAACTTTCCCCCGCCCCATTCCAAAGGCGGAGGCCAAGTAGGCAAGTCCCACAAAGAAAAGCACCAGACTTTGTTTCACAACTCCCGGGCCGTCAATGTCACCGAGGAAGCCACCAAACCACACAGTCAGAATCATAAATATAGAAACAAAGCCGAAAAAATAAAATGCTCCGGCACAGAAAACAATTCCCGTGGGCACTGGTTTTTTATCTTCCATCAGATATTAAATCCGCGCAGCGTGTTCATGGCCGACTTGAATCCGGTGCGCACGATAGCGCCAAGCACTTTCGCGTTTAGCGAGAAGTGATCATAGAAGAAAAATTCATAGTCGGTAGGACT
>JANMVK010000762.1:0-10914 GCA_031392725.1 Pseudobdellovibrionaceae bacterium | reverse complement strand
GTCCCGAACTCGTGGTCAAGATTAAACCCGCTTAGCGCGGGCCACTTGGCCTTTTTTAAACATCCAGTACACCGGCACACCCGCCGCGATTAAAAGTAAACCAATGCCGCTTTCTTTAGGCGCGGTCCACACGGTGTTCAGCAGGAGCGCCAGCGAACAAATAATAAATCCCGCGGGAAGCCACGGATAGCCAGGCACCGAAAACGGCCGCTTGGTGATTCGATTGCGGAAAATAAACAAAGACGCCGCGACCAAGGCATAAAAAATCCACGAGGCGAAAATCACGTAGTCGGTCAGCTGATCAAAAGTCCCCAGAGATGCTGAGATAATGGAGATCACTCCTTGCACCAACACCGCGATCACCGGAACCCGAGACCGCCCGTGGACCTCAGCTAGTTTTTTAAAAAACAATCCGTCGCAGGCCATGGCGTAGGGCACGCGCGCGCCGGTGAGGATCGAACCGTTCATGGCGCCTAGGGCCGACAACACAAACATCACGGACAATAGTGTAACGCCCATTGGCCCCACGGCGGCTTGCGCGGCCTTGGTGGCCACCGGCAGGGCATCGGGGTGAAGAGTGCTGGAAGAGATTAAAATGTCATACATGGGCAAAGCGTAAAAATACGCTACGTTCACCGCCGCATAAATAAAGAACACCAGGATCGTCCCGCCAGCCAGAGCTAAGGGCAAAGTTTTTTGCGGTTCGCGGATTTCTCCCGCCGCCAGCGGCAAATTGCTCCAACCATCAAACGCCCACAGTGCCGCGAGCACGGCCGAGCCAAAGGCCGGCCACCCATTCCACACAGATTCGGTGGCGTGCAGCGAGCCCGCAGCGGACGGCGCGAAAATAAAAATCGCCGCGATCAGACCGCTGATCATCACAACTTTGATCGCCGTCAAAATCGATTGCACATGCCCGGTGAAAGTCACCGACAAACAGTTCACCGTGGTGAACACAATCAAAATTGCGATGGCGACCACTAAACGCAAATCTCCCAATGGCACTAATGCGTTTAAAAATGTCGAAGCACCGACCGCGTAAGCGGCAATGCTGCCGGGAGAAATAATCCAAAAGCGAGTCCACCCGTAAAGAAAGGCCGGCAATGAGCCATAACCCTCGCGCAAAAAAACATATTCGCCGCCGGTGTGGGGAAACATGGCCGACAGTTCGGCGTAGGTCATCGCGCCGAGGAGTGAAAGGACTCCCGCCACAGCCCAAGCCGCTAGCACCATTTGCATGGAACCCACATGCTGAGCCATCACCGCGGTTTTTAAAAACACGCCGGTGCCGATTACGACGCCGACCACAATGGCAATCGCGGGCAGCACGCCCAAATTTCGTAATAGCGGCATTGATTTTGAAGTAGTCCCCATAGAGAGGTGAAGCTATGAATCAACCACAAGTGACCGTCAACGCCAAACGACCGACTCTAAAACAAAAAATATCAGCGCTATTCCATGAGGTTAAGTACAAGCTCGCCAACCCGGTTCGCCGCGGGCCGCCTTTTGATCCTGTCGATGAGGCATCTAAGGAATCCTTTCCCGCCAGTGACCCGCCCGCATATTCAGGCCGGCCTACATAGCGTGGGGCATCGCGCCTCGCAGTGAGGAGGTTTTCCGCTTGAAGGCAAAATTGAACGAGTTCATTCAAAAAATTTTCCGCGACGACTTGCCCACGCAAGCTGCCGCTCTGGCTTATTGCGCGTCATTGTCCATCGCGCCTTTGATTTTGCTGATCCTGTCATTGATGTCATTTATCGGCCTGGATCTGCATGAAGAACTGAACCTGCGGGCGACCAATTTTCTGGGTCCCAAAGCGGCAATTGCGATAACTGACGTGATTGAGGCTTCGCAAATGGACTCCACGTTCCGCGCGGGTGGCAGCGTGTTCGGATTAATCACCCTGTTTTTATCGGCGAGCGCGGTCGTGGTTCAACTCCACTCCGCGCTCAATCAGATTTATGGACCGGCGAAATACGCGTCGCAGATCAAGGCCTTTTTTATCCAGCGCGGTTTGAGTTTGCTGGTGGTGCTGTTTTTTATTGTGCTCACGGTTTTCACCCTGATCACCTCGGCCCTGCTGAATTCGTTCACCAATCCGGACGCCCAATGGTGGGGCACTTTGTTGAACACGGCCTTCACCTTTATCTCATTTAGTATCGCGTTCACTCTGGTGTACCGGCTGATTCCCGACTGCCCGCCCGGGTCGGCGGCCTGCTTTAAAAGCGCTCTGATCACGTCCACCCTTTTTATCGCGGGCAAGGCTCCCCTAGCGGCTTTTCTGAGCCATGCCCTGCCGGGGTCGGTTTACGGCGCCGCAGGCTCGCTGATTCTATTTCTGCTCTGGGTTTATTATTCCTCGGTGGTGATTTACTTGGGAGCCGAATTGTCGGCGTTCCTGGACAAGGAGCCCTTGCCCTTTCAATTTCGCTCATGGATGATCGGACATGGGCCAGAACCAAGTTAAGATTCGCGGCGTAAGTGTGGTGCGGCCGGAGTATGAATATACGACTCCGGAGATCGTGGCCTATTTGGAAAAAACCTGGCTGAAAAAAATGCCGCCCGAAGTGCGCCGCATGGCTTTGCGGATTATCGAGGGCGCGGAAATTGACCGCCGCGCGGCGCCTTTTCCCATCGAAACCGTTTTCTCGGAAATGACTTTTAAAGAAAAAAACGATCTCTACGTCGGCGCGGCCATCAAACTGGCGGAACAGGCGTTGACACCAAGCGTTGGACACCACCGGGACCCGCGCGGACGAGATTGATTACATCATCACCACCAGTTGCACCGGGTTTATGATTCCATCGGTGGATGCGTATCTGGTTGATAAATTGGGCCTGCGGCAGAATGTGCGCCGTCTGCCGGTGACGGAGATGGGCTGCGCGGGTGGAACCGCGTCGCTGATTTACGCCCACGATTTTGCGCGCGCCAATCCGGATTTAACGGTGGCCATAGTTTCGGTGGAAATTCCCAGCATCACGTTTCAGCCTCAGGATTTATCCATGGAGAACCTGGTGAGCACCGCCATTTTTGCCGATGGAGCTGCGGCGGTGATTTTGGGACCGAGTGATCAAGTGCGCCCGGTGATTACGGCCACGGACATGTACCACTTTCCCAATTCCACGCATCTTATGGGTTACCAGCTGCACAACTCGGGCTTGAAAATCGTGTTGGACCGTGCGGTGCCGGATGCGATCCATGAACAATTCGATAAAATATTTTTCGGATTTCTCTCGCGCAATAATTTGCAACCGGAAGACATCCACAATTATATGTTTCACCCGGGTGGCAAAAAAATCATCGCGCGCGTTGAGGATTTTATCGGACGTTACGGCAAGGACATTTCCACCTCGAGAGCGGTGCTGCGTGAATGTGGCAATTTATCGAGCGCCACCATTCTGCACATTTTAGAGAGAGTGATGAGCCAGCCCCATGCGGCCGGCGAACTGGGTTATATGCTGGCTTTCGGCCCGGGCTTCACCGCGCAGAGTTTACTGGTGAAATGGCAATGACCTTCGACGTGGCCGTTGTCGGCGCCGGACCCGCGGGAAGTTTCGCGGGATATCTGCTGGCGCGCGCGGGAAAAAGAGTTTTACTGCTTGAGAAAAATAAAATATCCGTGCGCAAGGTGTGCGGCGAATATTTATGTCCCCGCGGCGTGGATCTCTTGAACCAAGCGGGTGCGGCTTCCGTGCTCGAGGATTCCTTACCCATTTATGGAATGAAAATGTTCACCCCGGAAGGCACATCCGTGCTCTCCCACTTTCCCAGAGAGAACGCGGGCCGGGCGGTGAATCGAAAAATTTTTGACACTCGTCTTTTGCAGCTCGCCAAGAACCAAGGCGTAGAAGTAAAGCTTGGCGTTTCAGTGACAAATCTCCAGTCCACGGCCAGTGGCTGGAACATCTCCACGGACCGTGGTGAATTTTCCGCCGCTTTTGTGATCGGCGCCGATGGGCGCAGCTCGAGAATTTCTAAAATCTTTGAAAATGACCGGCCCACCGACGAAAAACGTGTGGCCATCCATTGTTTTGTGAATTCCAGCTTCCTCAACGAACGCTTTGGCGAAATGCACATATTTGGTGACGGCTCCTACATCGGCGTTGATCCCACCGGCACCGCGGAAGTGAATTTGTCGTTAGTGTCCAATGCGCAAACCATTCAATCCCTAGGCGGACCCGCTCAGGCGCTGTTTCATTATGTGAACTTGTCGGCTGAGTTACAGCCCCGCTTTGGCGTTCAACTGGTGAACACGCCTGTGACCACCGCCTATCCCATCCAACATCAGACTAAGTCGATTGTCCCCGCAAGCAATGTGGGCCTTGTGGGCGATGCCGCGGGATTCGTCGATCCTCTCACCGGTGAGGGAATTTTTAACGCACTCCTCTCCTCCGAACTGCTAGGAACCGCTCTGCTCAAGGACTCTGAGACGGCGCTGGTCCGCTACCAGAGATCTTATGTTAAGCATTTACGAGGGAAAATCCGTCTCAACCGGCTGTTCCAGTGGCTGCTTCGCAAGCCGTGGCTCATCGAGCGCATCGCGAAATTTTTATTGCGCAAAGAGCAGCGCGCTGACACCTTTATAGGTATTGTCGGCAACGTCTATTCGCCCCGTGAGGGCATTTTGAGGCTGTTATTTTAAAATTGTCCGTATTGTTCTTGATGTTTGCCTGCGCCACCGCCAGTGCGCACACCGTCAACTATTCGTTTGAATCTCTTGAAGAGGCCAAAAAGTCGGCCAGTTTTATCAAATTCGAAATGTCGAACACCAAGATCGGGTTTCTCACCAGTTCGTTTGATGGTTTTGCCAAAAAGTTTTCGGTTAACTATGAGCTGGAAGGCGCCATGGTCAAAACCGCGCGCATCACTTTATCGATTGATCATCTCGACACCGATTCCGACGGCCGCAATGAAACCATGAAGACCGACTGCTTTAACTACAAGAAATTTCCCGATATCACCATTTTGGTGGCCGACCCGATTCCCATCGACGGCAAGGAACATTCGATACCCGCGATTATGAATCTGCGCGGAACCGACAAGCCCATTCAAGTCACCGTTAAGGCCCAACGGGATGGCCGTAAAATGACGGCCGATATCAGCGGTATTGTCTCTCTTAAGGAATTGGATATCCCAGATCCCTCTATTCTCGTCGCCAAGATCCGCGACAAAGTAGAACTCAAGGCGCACCTCGAAGCATCCGAATAAATAAGGATGAAAGTCCTACTGCTCAGTCTCGTATTGGTACACACAGCGGCGGCCCATGCCCAGCTGGATACGCATCAACAGCAGGGCCTGAAGGACACCAAGGAATTCCTCAAGACTCCGGACGAGCGTCGGAAGTTTATTGATAAGAACGCCAAGGCCAAAGATGTCGACAACAAAGTCGACGCCTTAGCCGGCTCCAAGGAAAACAAAGAAGAAATTTATGGCATCGCGGCCGAAGTGATGGAGAAAATCGCCATTGAGACCAAAGGCGATCCTCAGGCCATGCAGAAGCTTCTGCAGGAAGCTCAGGGCAATCCCCGTGCGTTTTATGAAAAGTATTTTGATGATAAGTCCAAAGCGCGGGTTCGCGGCGTGGCCGCTGACATAGAGAAAAAGGGCACCGGTCCGGCGCCCAAGTAATTAATCGGTTTTAATTACAGCAAATTTAAATTTTGAAAATCCAGCGGTCGATCCGGCTAGAATCACCGGGCTCAGCTCAGCATAATCCAGTTTGCGATCGGCGACGATGATGATGCCTTCTTTTTTAGCGGCGTCGGGACCATCATTCAACTTCTTCAAAGTGCTAAGCAAGGATCCAAGCGCTACAGGCTTCTCTTCAACAAAAAATTTCCCGTCTTGTATACGAACCGTCACACCTTGCTGAATAAACGACGTGCTGGAGGCCTGAGGCAACTGAACTTTATCGGTGTTGACCACATCTTGGCTGGTGGAAAAATTCATCAGCAGGAAAATCACCAGAATCGAGAAGGCATCCACCAGTGAAGTGAGCATCAACGAAGCGATCATGGTTTTCTTAGCCTTGTTGTGTTCCGGGCGAATGCGTGAAGTGCCCGCGAGCAGCGAAGTCAGATTGGATTGGCTTAATGGGCTGGCTGATTTTAACATTTCATCCCCCTACAACGGCGCGATTCCGATTTGATCCATGCTGTTGGCTTTAAACTGCGCCATCAACTGGATCAGATCATCATATTTCGAAGTCGGATTCGGCATCATCAACACGGTTTTCACTTTAGCGAAGCGTGAGGTGAAGGTCTTGATCCATTCTTCAGTTTTAGTGTAATTGATTTTACCGCCCTGGCCTTTGATTGTGACCAGCGAAAGATCAGCGGCAAAACCTTTAACATCCTTGGCCTCGAAGCGGACATCGCCGCCACTGCCAAGGGATACGATCACGGAGCCGGCCTTCACTTGTTCTTTGTTCTTTTCGGTGCCCACGGCTTGGCTGACGTGAATGGCACCCAAATTAACGAACACCGCGGTCACCAGCAAAAAACAAATACAAGTGGAGAGCACGTCGATGAACGGAATTAGGTTCAACTCGAAATTCATGCTCTTTTTACGGCCACGGCCGGATTTACTCGAGAAATGCATGTTCTACTCCTTGAACCTAAACGTGTTTACTTCTCGAAAGATTTCTTAGCGGGTACCGAGTCATAGTGAAAGCCGAGCAAGTTGTAAACGCGGAGAGCGGCTTGAGTCATGTCATCCGACAGTTTGTTTACGCGGTTTTGCAGAACCGAGTACATAACAAGTGCGGGAATGGCCATAATCAGACCGTAAGCCGTGGCGTGCATGGCTTCCGAAACACCGGCGGCGAGCATCGTGGCTTTGGTCATTTGGTCAGCTTGTGAAATAGCGGCGAAAGAACGGATCATACCGACGATGGTGCCAAGCAGACCCAGCAACGTACCGACGTTACCAAGCATGGCGAGGAATTCCACGCGGGTTTCGAGTTTGCTTTGTTCGCGAACCAGAACTTCATCCATTTTGGATTGAACTTCTTCGCGGCCACCCATGTTGAGAGCGGCTTGAGCGCCGGCTTCCACCACATTGCGGAGGGCATTGCCTTTGTCGAGGCTGCGGGCTTGTAAAATCACGCGCTCGAGGTTGCCTTTTTTAATGTCGTTTTCAAACAGGTTGGCCTGGCCACGAAGGTTTGGCGTGCGCTGTACATATAGACGAATCACGCGCTCAGCGATAATGGCGAGTGATACGATCTGAGCACCCATGATCGGGAGCATCCAAACTCCGCCTAGGGTGAAGAAACTAATTATTGATCCGAAAAAACTGGTGTTCGCTTCCATGACTACCTCACATTGAATGGTTCCGTCGGCGGAACCATTTTATGAATACCTGACCCAAACAAATTCCCCATGAATCAGTTCGAGCCTAACGACGTCTGTTTCGCAAGTGTTGTGCCGCTCTCGGGAGGGGCTCAGTTGTTTTAGACCTGAACAGAGTGACTATTTCCGTCACTCAGCGACGAATATGCGCGATATGAGTTTTTTACAGACATGCTCAAGCCTTCTACGGATGGCTATAAACTTCTAAATTTATTGTGGCTGGAACACATCAACCTTAAGTTTTCGATTCCATTGCTTCCGCCCATTCCAAACTCATGGATGTGATCCACTTCCAATCCGTGACGGCTCGTACATCGTTTGCCGGAAGTCTTGTCTATATATGCGCATTGGCCTCCTGATCTCCGCCATACTTCTTGTTTGGCTTTGACACTAATATATCTCGACCGCAAAGCTGCGCGCGCCACTTTGTCCGGACCAAGTGTTGAAGCGTTTTCGGTTTTAGCCATTGCTGGCTCTGCATTTACCTCCGCAGTTTCGCCAGCCTTATTCCGCGCCGCGCCAGCCTTCTGCTTGTTCAACTGAACCAGCGCAATATCCACGGCAATTTCCACCAATCTGGCCAACTCTCCAGAAAAATTCTTATGAGCGACCATCCCCTTCAACACTTCGATTTTTTCGGCTAGCTCGGGCGTGGCCTCAAAACTCATCTTTACTTTGTCCGGACCAAGTGGAAAATGCTGTACCAGCTTTTTTTGAGCCTGACGCTTAGACATAGATTCCAAATTCAGCAGAATCTCCCGCTTCTGCGCCAGAGGCATTGGCTTCCCACCGCCTTCGCGCAAGCGCAAATTCTCCTTCCGAAATTCCGTTTGGGCCATGGCCGCCACCGTCAATGACAACTTCCCTTGGCCCAACATCTCCGCCGCCTGAGGAATTTCGCGCGAAAGCCGCATGGCCTGAATACGAATGTGGGCTTCAGATTCGCTATAACCCAAAAACTCCATACAAAAACTAAACATCGACGAGTAGCCACGAGCCAGATGCAATTTGCGCGATTCGACTTCGCGCAGATATTCTAATATTTGAATCAACACATGCCGTTCGTTCGCCCTCATGACTTTCAATTCAGACATTAAACTTTCATCACTGAGTTTCACTTTGAGCATGGCCCCTCCTATGAGTTCTCATTTTTCCAAACGCCGGGAAAGATGCTAACCCATAGTTGCAATCATATAAACTAATTTAAATTATGTGAGGCGAAGAAAATATTAGATGCCGATTTTCCACCCAATTATTCCAGAACGATGCGACTCTCAGTTGAAGACTCAACGCAGCCGATAATTTTTGCGGAAGAAAACCCTACGCCCCGCAATTCAAGTAATAAGTTGCCGGCGTCTTTTTCCGCGACAGACAAAAGGAGAGGGCCGTTTGTTTGCGGATCATACAGCAACGAAAAGTTTTTTTCCGGGGCCGTGCCGCTGATCAAACCCGCGTAGGCCAGCCGGTTTTGCGCGGTCATATAGGCGGCCACGCCGTTGAGCTCCAGTTCAGAAAAATTAGGCAATGATGCAACTGCGGTTTGGTTGACAACAATTTTGACCCCGAGGCGGCCGGGTCCCACCTGGGTAACTGTATTACTTGGTCCGGACGAAGTAACAGCACCGATCGCAGGCACTCCCATCATCTCCGACAAATGCCCGATCAAACCAAATCCAGAGATATCCGTAGCCGCCGCGACCGGCACCGAATTTTTCGCCAACCACGGACCATGGCTCTTCACTAAAGATTCCCGCAAAGCCAAATAACTATCCTCAGACAAGCGCCCCTGCATCCAACCCTGTATCAATGCACCCGTCCCTAACGGCTTAGTTAAGACTAATACCTGTCCAGGCGCCAATCCCTGCTTGGCCCAGCGGCGGCCGGCATTCCCGAGCGCGGTGACCGAGATACTAGTATCGGATCCTTCCGCGGTGTGAGCATTGAGCAAAGGAATTCCATGACCCGCTAAAACCGCCATCACACCCTTCATCAAATGTAGCAACTGATTGGCACGGATCTTATCCGCGGCCGGCGGCAAGGTCACCATCACCGTGACACCGCCGGGTTTGGTGCCGCACGCGAACAAATCATTTAACGCGTGAAGAACCGCGACTTCGCCGAATAAAAATAAATCTTGAGTGAAGGTGCGGAAGCCATCAACGGTCACCGCCATGTCACCCAGATAACCGACATCCTCTGTTTGACCGGGGACCAAAGACTTTACGGAGGAATCGGCTAACAGAGATTTGACTAACTCATTCACCGTTTGCGCTGAAGCCTTACCGCCGCAACCGCCGCACGTGTTCACAGTCATCGCGCCGCTCATCATCGGACGCTCACCGAAACGTTCCATAAACTTGCGGTCGATGCGGTCTTTCCATTTCCACACCCAACAACCTTCAAAAGCAAAAGGACCGTAAGATCCGAGGGCGTGACGGTCGCCTGAAATGAGCAACGATAAAGTTTTACGCTGGGGCACGAAACGCTCGAGCCGTGACGAAGTCAAAACGCCACTTGGTCCGGACGAAGTAACCGCTCCACTCGAAGCGGCGGACTTTTCAACAGCATGGCGAATGTTCGCAATTAAAGGCGGGCCCTGCCGAACGGCGTACACGCCGGACTTATTCAACGGCCGGGCGCTAAAATGCGCGCAATCTCCGGCCGCGAACACTACGCCAGGAAATGCCTGCAAAAATTCATCAACCATTACAAATCCGGTATTTGATAATCTAAGATCGGTGGTCTTAAACCAGCCCGGCGCCTCGCCTCCCGTGGTCACCAACATGCGCTCGAAATTCACATCAGGTCCGGAACTCAATTGCGCGATTTGAACATTCACTTTTTTCACCGCGCAGTTGACCCGCGCTTCAATTCCCCACGACGCGAGGATTTTCACAGCGCGCTTGCGCACGGCCGCCGAATGGCCGGGCAAAATATGGGGACCGGCTTCGAGAATTTGTATTTTAAACGAACGATTGGCGCGGCAGGCGGCCATGGCCAAAGCCATGGAAATTTCGTATCCGGCAGCACCACCGCCCACCACCAGCCTTGGCTGGTCCCCGCTCACTTCAATGTCATCCAAAACTTCATGCCAGCGCGAAAGCATTTGCGAAATCGGCTTAACCGGAACGACTCGCGGATTTCCAGCCGAGCCCGAAGGCAACGTGGGCGCGATCCCCACATTGAGCGAACACACATCGAAATTAAGCGGAGGATGCTCGGCCAAAAAAATTTGCCGTTGAGCCGCATTCAATCCCACCACGGCGTCATGAATAAAAGTCGCGCCGGACTGCGCGCATAAATTTAACAAATTGAAGTGCATTTCCTTATTGCTGTACCAGCCGGCGAGGCGCCCGGGCAGCATGCCGGAGTAAGGCGTGTTGACCACATCGGAAACCAAAAACACTTCCACACCGGGAATTGGATTCATCCGCCAATTTCTTAAGAATTGAACGTGGCTATGGCCGCCGCCGGCCAATAAGATCCGCGAGGAAGCCGCGACTACGGCGCAACGCAGTTCGGCTCGCATCTTGAACGGTATCTGGTTGATGCGCTCCGGCG
>JANMVK010000076.1:0-2741 GCA_031392725.1 Pseudobdellovibrionaceae bacterium | reverse complement strand
ATGAATTGATCCAGGTTTGGAATGACAAAATTCGCAAGCTCGGCGCCGATCCACGTGGTCTCTGGGTGGTCGACTTTGACAGCGGAGCGGGCTACTATTGTTGGAAACATCCTGAGACCGACATCGAGTATTGGCACAGTTACGAGGACGGCTACTCAGGACGTAAACCGCTCGCTAGCGCCGCTAGCACAGCCGTAGATTCGCCCTGCGAATCTCCTGAAATATGAAGGACCCATGCGCATTGCGCTCGCACAAACGAATTCTTTCCTCGGCGACTTCGCCGGCAACTGCAATAAAATTGTAGAACACATCCACCGGGCTCACAGTTATCACTGTGACCTCGTGGTGTTCCCCGAGGCCGCGCTGTTCGGCTACCATCCGGTGGATCTGCTCGAGCGCCCGAGTGTCGTGGCGGAGCAAGAAAGCTATCTAAAAAAAATCGCGCGCGAGCTGCCGAAAAATATCGGTGTGCTTGTCGGCGCCATTGTTAAGAATACCTCGGGCAAAGGCAAAAGTTATTGGAACGCGGCCGTGTTTTTGGAAAAGGGCAAAAAGCCGCAAGTGTTTCCCAAGCAGCTACTGCCCACCTATGACGTGTTTGATGAAAGCCGGCATATCGAGCCGGGCGACACCTCCAAAAATATTCTGCGTTTTAAAGGCAAAAAAATTCTGGTCACCATCTGCGAAGACATTTGGGGCTGGCCGCGCAAAAATAATCCCGGATTTTCCAATTACGGGAAAAATCCGCTTCTGAAAGTTCCGCGCAAAGGTCTCGATCTGGTGGTCAACATCAGCGCTTCACCCTTCACAGAAACTAAATTTGCCAACCGGCGCATCGTCACCAAGTGCACCGCCGCCCATTTTAAATGCCCGATGGTTTATGTGAATTTGGTGGGCGGGCAGGATGAACTGATTTTTGACGGCGGCTCCTTTGTCATCGATAGCAAAGGCAAAGTGCTGGCGCAGAGTGTGCGCTTTGAAGAAGAACTAAATGTGTTTGATCTGGAGACCAAAAAAGGCGGCATGTTTCCGCTGTCTGATAATACCCAGGAAATTTTGCGTTCCGCCTTAGTCACCGGCTTGCGGGAGTTTATTCAGAAGACCGGATTCAAGAAAGTGCATTTGGGATTAAGCGGCGGAGTGGACTCCGCGCTGGTCGCCTGCCTGGCCGCCGATGCGCTTGGCCCGATGAATGTCACCGCGATTTATATCCCGGGACCCTATAGCTCAAACGACAGCGAGGAATTGGCCAAGAAGCTCGCAGACAATCTCGGGATTAAATTATTTGAATTCCCCATCTCCGATATTTACGCCATCACTGCCAAGCAAGTGGACAAAGTTTTTGGCGCCACAGAATTCGGCATCACTCACGAAAACATTCAGGCGCGATTGCGCGGCCTTACGCTAATGGCTTTTTCCAACCGCGAGAACAGCATGCTCCTCGGCACCACCAACAAAAGTGAATTGGCCGTGGGCTATGGCACTCTCTACGGCGATTTGGTCGGCGGAATTATGCCCATCGCGGATCTGCTAAAAGGGGAAGTGTACGAACTTTGCGCCCACTATAATTCCGAGAGCGAAATCATTCCCAAAAAGATTCTCACCCGCGCGCCCACCGCTGAACTACGTGCCGATCAAACCGATCAAGATTCCCTGCCGCCCTATGATAAACTCGATGCCGCTGTTCGTCGTCTGGTTGAAGGCTTTCATTCCCCGAAGAACGAGACAGAGAAAAAGATCCTATCTATGATGATGAAGAGCGAGTTTAAGCGCTGGCAGGCGCCACCCGTATTGAAGGTCAGTGATCATGCCTTCGGACGCGGCCGCCGCTTCCCAGTCGCCAATCGCGCGGGGGTATAAAATGCGAATCATACTAATGGGATTATTGTTAGGGGGCTTCACCGCACAAGCCGACGACAGCGGCGATAAATTCATAAACTGCGATTACAAATATTACGGCTACCCGTTCGCGCAGGTGCAAATTTATATTTTCCCCGGAGGCGAAGTGGCCTCCAGCGCAACCATCACCAATCAAGGCAAGAGTCATAAGGAATCCGTAACGGTGGAACCGTTGGCGGCCGGAGAGAACTTGCATGTTTGGATCTCAAAGGAAAATCCGCAGAATGCGGTGGAGATGATCGCCTACAGCGAAGCTAAAGCTGAAGGTGACTCGGTCTTGATTAATCACAATGTCCCCATCAGCAAGGAAGTTTGGGGAAATTGTGTTTCCTCCTCCGCCGAATGAAACTCCATTTTCTAAATTTTTTCATGGCCTTCACCGTAATTGCCGCAGTTTCTTAATATCTGGGCGCCTTTGATCGCGAAGACGCCGCATTCGCTGGATTCAAGGGCGAGTGGACCTGCGCCATGCTGGGACACGTAACGGTCGATGACGGACTGAAGCTTTGGAAACATCTGGGAGGAGAACAGACCGAAATTGGCTCCCTCAGGTTCATTGATAAGAATACCGCCAACCTAATTTTGGAAGATTCTAAGTTTTTTGTTAAAAAAGATTTCGGCGCTATCAAGGGCGTCGGTAGCCGATTCTTTGTCGATAGCTCGAAAGATCAATGGGCCAATTCCTGCCGGCGCCTGCGATTCTTAGAAAAATTTTGGACGCAGGATTGAGGCGTTGTATCGACGCACCCGCTACGAAAACTGTGCCCGCTTGTTTTCGTAGCGGGTGCAGCATTTCAAAAACCTGTAGTTTAAGATTGCTGGACGCGCTCCCAACACTTGGG
>JANMVK010000710.1:0-2277 GCA_031392725.1 Pseudobdellovibrionaceae bacterium | reverse complement strand
TGTCCCACACGGTCACTTTTAATTTAGTGCCCTTAGCGGCTTTCACCGTGTCGTTAGCTAAGATCGTGGGAGTCATATAGTTGCCGGGTTCATCACCCAAATAGCGCGCGAAGTTCTGGCACTCGGTCAAAATTTCGGCCCGCGCCAGCGCTTTTACATCGGCGGCGCTGGGGCCTCCCGAAAGCACAATGCTGATTTCTTCGAGTGTGGGCTTTTTATCTTTTTTGTCGTCTTTTTTGCCCTTGGTTTTATGCACGGTGAAGTCATAGGCGGAAAGTAAAATCCCCTCCGTCAGCGCTTGGGTCGCGGAGCCGGGGGCTTTTAAAACTTTGGTGACGGTGTCGCCGAAAATCGCGGCCGAGGTGACTTTGTGATTTTTCAAAGCGCCAAGCGCCATCGAGCCCGCCACACGCAGAGCCTCGCGGCCCGCTTCGCCCATTCCGACGAACAGCACGTTGGTATAGCCCATCACTTCCGCATGCCGGTAAAAGATGGATTCTTTTTTATCGCCGGTGAACTGGCCTTCACTTTCGGCTAGTCCAGCCCATTTTTGAATTTCCGCGGGAAGTTTTCCGAAATTCGGTTTGCCGGATTTTTTAGTAGCAAATACGACCAAAGTCGTGAGATCGGATTTGAGACCCTTCTTAAGAAGCACTTTCATAAAGCTGTTCCCTTGTAGCGAGGCGCTTTTTACGCACGGCAAAATGACGACGTTTCTCGACTCGACCTGAGGCCGGTTCTAGCACAGCGTATTAGTCGAATAAAGCACTTTCCAGTTCCTCCAGTCCCCTCAGGTTTCTTCCGAGAAGTCCTTGTCAGAACTCATAAAAACCCCATATTTGGGGGATACTTTTGAGTGGAGAGCATCGGTGAATATGAATTTGGTACCAATTGTAGTCGAACAGACAGCCCGCGGCGAACGCAGCTATGACATTTACTCACGCCTGTTGAAGGAGCGAATTATCCTTTTGGGCACTCCGGTGACGGATGATGTAGCCAATGTGGTTATCGCTCAGATGTTCTTCCTCGAAATGGAAAATCCCGACCGCGACATTCACATTTACATCAACTCACCCGGCGGCAGTGTGTCCGCAGGCCTTGCGATCTACGACATCATGCAATTCGTTAAGTGTGATGTGAGCACATATTGCATTGGAATGGCCGCGAGCATGGGCTCATTACTTCTGACTGCTGGGGCCAAAGGCAAACGTTACATCTTGCCCCATTCCAAAACTATGATTCACCAACCCCTGATTGGTGGAAGTGGTATATCGGGTCAAGTCAGTGACATTGAAATTCATGCCAAAGAAATGGTGAACACGAAGCGCAAATTGACGGAAATCTATGTAAAACATACGGGCCGTGATTTTGATGATCTCACCCGGTGCATGGATCGCGATAGATATATGAGTGCGGAAGAGTCGAAGGAATTTGGGCTCGTTGACCACGTCGTTGAAAAACGGAAGGTCGTTAAGGAACCGAAATGAACACAAAAGACAAAGCCAGTAACTACGGTACCCTCTGTTGCAGCTTCTGCGGCAAAAGCCAAAAGGAAGTTAAAAAGCTAATCGCCGGACCCGGCGTTTACATCTGCGATGAGTGTATTGAGTTGTGCAATGACATCATTGCCGAGGAGCGTGAGCGCGAAGAGAGCACCAAGGTGCAACTCTCTGTGCCCAAACCTGTGGATATCAAGGCTTTCCTTGATGACTATGTAATTGGTCAGGAAAAAGCAAAAAAGACTTTGGCGGTTGCTGTTCACAATCACTACAAGCGCATTAATTTTATCAAAGGCGGACGCGCCAAGAAAGAAGATGTTGAGATCTCTAAGAGCAACATTTTACTGATTGGGCCCACCGGCTCGGGCAAAACTCTGCTCGCGCAAACCATCGCTAAAATTTTGAACGTGCCGTTTGCCATGGCGGATGCCACGGCGTTAACGGAAGCCGGCTATGTGGGTGAGGACGTCGAAAACGTCGTGCTCAATCTACTTCAGGCCGCTGATTACGATATTGAAAAGTGCCAAAAAGGCGTGATCTACATCGACGAAATCGACAAGATCTCGCGTAAGAGTGAGAATCCGTCCATCACCCGCGACGTGAGCGGTGAAGGCGTGCAGCAGGCGCTGCTCAAAATTCTCGAAGGCACCGTGGCCAATTTGCCGCCCAAAGGCGGACGTAAGCATCCCCAGCAGGAATTTATTCAGGTCGACACGACCAACATCCTGTTCATTGTGGGCGGGGCTTTCGTCGGGCTTGATAAAGTGATCGAAGGCCG
>JANMVK010000708.1:0-1525 GCA_031392725.1 Pseudobdellovibrionaceae bacterium | reverse complement strand
GAAAGTTCCGAGCGTGAGCATCGACAACACCGAAGCCACACCCACGACCACGCCCATCATGGTGAGAATCGTACGCATGCGGTTGCGCCACAAATTATCGAGAGCCTGCGGCAGACTTTCGCGGATTAGGTTCCAAATCCCTAAGTTTTTTAGATCGACGGCATTCAGGATTCGGTCCTCGGCATTCGGAATACTGGATTTAATAGGGGCCTGATCCCCTTCGACTCTTCCATCTTTGATCCAAATGGTGCGGTCGCATTTGTCGGCCACGTCGCGATCGTGAGTGATGATCACTACGGTTTTGCCCTCTTTATTCAACTCGCGCAGCAAGCTTAAAATTTCACCGGAAGACTTGGAATCCAAATTGCCGGTAGGCTCATCGGCCAAAATAATCGGCGCATCGCGGATCAAAGAGCGCGCGATGGCCACCCGCTGCTGTTGCCCGCCGGAAAGTTGGTGCGGCTTGTGGTTCAGGCGGTCGCTCAAACCCAGGCGCTCGGCGATTTTTTCGGCGATCGCCTTATAATCCCTGTTCGGACCCGGCGATTCGAGTGGATAAGAGGTCGGCAGCAAAATATTGCTGAGGACATCGCGCGACGACAGCAAATGAAACTGTTGAAACACAAAACCCAATTGGCGGTTGCGGAAATAAGCCTTTTCCTTGTCGCTCAGGCGCCCGACATTTTCGCCGAGAATACGGATTTGTCCTTTGTCGGGATTGAGCATGCAGCCGAGTAAATAGAGCAGTGTGGATTTACCCGAGCCCGATGGCCCCTGAATGGCGACCATTTCACCTTCATTGATTGTCAGTGAGATTCCGCGCAAGGCCGGAACCGAATGGCCCTCCACGCGGTAGGAGTAATGAACATCGGCAAGCTCGAGAGCGGGCCGCTTCACTTAACCTCCGCTTTCCAGCAATTTCAAAAAGTCGACTTGCTCGACTTTGTCCCCTACGCTTAAACCGGATTTAATCTCAGCGGCCATATCGGATTGGCTGCCCACTTCCACATCGCGGCGGCGGCCTTTGCTGTCGATCACAAAGTACTGATCGCCGTCTTTATTAATGAACTCATGCTCCAGATACAAAACATCGGAGAATTTTTCGGTGACGATATCAATGATCGCGCTCTGTCCTGAGCGCAAATCCGGCGGAGGCTTAAGAATTTCCACCATAACCTTAAATGTCGATTGCTGCGCCTTCCACCCATCGGCCTCTTCAGCGGCCAGCTCAATATTGCGCACGATTCCCTGAAGTGAGGTCTTTTGTACGGCATTAATTTTAACTTCCACCTGCATATTTTTTTTGATCCGGGCGGCGTCGGTCTCGGGCGCCTTGGCCAGGACAAAGTAAGTGCTGAGATCGTCAATGCGGGCGATGATGTCCTTGGTGTCTTTTTCAGTGACGTACTCGCCTTCCATTTTATTTATTCCCACCACGGTGCCGGCGAACGGCGCGCGGATGGGATAAACCGCCTCCGGACTCTGCAAAGATGAAGTGATCGACAGCACCGGGGCGCCCTTGGCC
>JANMVK010000654.1:0-4801 GCA_031392725.1 Pseudobdellovibrionaceae bacterium | reverse complement strand
GCCGGCCGGTGCCGCCGTCAAAACGGCAACTGTGGAAATAAACGACATAAAATTCGATCGTGCCTACGAAGCCATGGAGGGGCCCAACGTTTATGAACAGGTTAATTTAGACTTAGCCCCTGGAGTTAAAGCGGCTTGGATTACGGGATTCAGAGTGGAAGTCCGCGCGGGCGGCGAGGAGGCACCGGAATATCTGTGCCATTCAAGGCTCGGCACGATTTTGAAAGAAAAAAGCACCCGCAATCTGCACAATATCAAAACTGATCCCGAGGCGGGAACCCGCGGCCTGATCGCCGTCTCACAGGGCCACACCAATTTCACTCTGCCCGAGGGTTTTGCCTTGAGGGTTCCGGTGAATAAGAAGCGCTCATTTTTGTTTGGCGTTCAGGTGCAAAATCCACAAGGGGAATCCGGCCAACAAGTTAGCGTCAAAGGCGTAGTCACTTACATGGATGGACCGTCAGGTAAGGCGGCCGGGCTGGTTCCCCTCCAACGCACGATCTTCGGGTTTACCGGTGGTGCTCATGCCCGCCATAAAGGCATGCCTCGCGATGACCACGGAATGTTTGCGGTCGCTCCGGGCCGGCACGAATTCAGCATCGAGTTCGCTCCCAGAATTAAATCACCTGAGGCGACGGTGCATTTCATGCGAATGCACCTTCATGCCTATGCGAAATCCATCGAGCTGATTGATCTCAGCACCAACAAGTCCCTGTGGAAGGGATTGGCTAGCACCAATGTGAAGTTGGGAAGTTTATCCACAGCGGATTCATTCTCGAGTAAGGAAGGGTTTCCAATCCACCGCAACCGGAAATATAAAATGATCGCGGAGTATGACAATCCCACAGCGGGTCCGATCGACGCCATGGCCTTTTTGCAGGTTTACTACAAATAAGGCCATGCGGAGGTTTATTCTAAGGTCTAGTTACAGGTGTAACCGGCGGCGATCAGTTTATCTTTGATCTTGTTCATGATGCCTTCACAATGGGACGTACCGTTTTGGCTCGAGCCCACGACGTTTTCAGCACCTGATTTGGTGTAGGCGGTTTCGCAACCTTTGTCCTTGCCGCGGACTTCAAGCGTGCGCGTCTCGCCTTTATTTTTACACTCGACTTTAGTCGAAGATGTGGCGGAAGCGGCAGCGTCTTTGACAGCCTTCTTAGCATCCTTCACGGCACCTTTGGCATCGGCCTTCACGCTCTGCGCGGTGGTCGGCGCGGTTTTATGATCTTCCATTTTGTCTTTGGACTTACAGCCCACAATGAGAAAAGCGGCCGAAGCCATAACGATTGCGAAACGCATTTTATCCTCCGTTGAATAACCCTTAGTTGCTGGATTCACTTCTCAAAGTCTAAGGAGGACTAACGGCCATGTCAAAAGGTCTCTGGTCCCTTCTCTCTGTCCGAAGGTCGCGTGCATTTAACCTCATAAAATACCGAAATAAAGGGGTAGTCCTGCACAGTGCGGGGTCAAAGGAATTCATGTCCGTTTCGAGCCTAAAAGTTAAGATCTTCGACAACGGCGGCACGCAAGTGGTCGCGGTGCCGAAATCTAACCTCACGATTGGCAGCGCCAAGCACTGTGACGTGGTGTTGGCGCACGAGTCCGTGCAGCCGGAGCATCTGCGGGCATGGTTCGATGGCGGCCGCATTTGGATTCAGGACATGGGCAGCACCAACGGCACTTTTTTAAACGGCATCCGCTTGCCGCAATTGAAGCCGATGCTGGTGCGCGAACTGGATGTGCTGAAGCTTGGTGAAAATCCATCGACACTGGGTCTTGAAGCCAACATGGTGCGCGCTCCCGTGGTGCGGCCGCAGGCTCCGATTGATGAAACGACCGCGCCCGGCAAACAACCCGTGATCAAGGACAGCGACCTTGAGAAAAAGCGTGATGAGCTGGCCAAAATCCGCCGCGAACTGGCGGAATTGAAACTGCAGTTGCAAATGGGCCGTCTTGATAAGGATTCCGAGGATGAGGCTCACCGTCAGCTGTCGGTGATGCGCAATGAGATGAACGGGCTCAACGAACAGAGAACCAAGCTGGAACGCAATATCCGGCAAATGGAGCAGCAGCGCCAGAGTCAGCTCGCCGCCGTCGACAATGAAATCAATGAGCGCAAAAGTTCCGCCATGAATCAGCTTAAAAATTTGATGGACCATGAGATGAGCAAACTGGCCGATTGGAAAATGCAGGTCATGGCCGACATCCGCCGCGACATCCATAGCATCAGCCAATCCAAGGCCAAGTCGTGGATCACCCGCCCGTTGTCCAACGACATGATGCTGGAATGGGAATCGGAAATTCAAACCATGTTGCGCCGGGTTCTCCTCGGTGAACTTCCTGAGGCCGAAGTTTTGGTTGAAGAAGCCGCGCCGGCGGTTCCGGTGGCCCCGAAGAAGGGCAAATCCGAAAAACCCGGCAAGCACGAAAAACATAAAGCGAAGGAAGAGGCCTTGCACTCGAGGTTCAGCCTCCATTCCACCAGCGGCACCCGCACTAATATTATTTCCAGCGATAATTCCGGCACGGCTTACACCCCGGTGCCACGCTCCAAACGGCGCGCCTCCTTGGGAAAAGGCGGTGACAGTATTAAGTTTATTCTGATGCTTGTGTTCGCGGCCGGATTGGTGGCGGTCGCCGTGCTGTTTAAGAAGGGACTTCTTCCATTTAAAGACCGGTCTTTGGCAGGATCGTTGGACAACAGTTCGATTCAACCTCTGGGCAATAAAGGCGCGTCGATACCGAAAAGAAAATATGAGCCGGTGATGACTAAGAATTTTAAAAAGAACTATACGGACAACACATTGTTCACTATGGATTTTATTGATTCCGAACTCAATGCAACTTACCGATCCCAGTGGCTGGCCGATTTAAATAAGGCGGCCACCGTGGATTGGAAAATGGACGTGAACACCCCCAAGGTCATCGCCGACAAGGAACTGATGCTGCTGCAGGATCTTAAGCGCATGCGTGACGGCATGGATCCGGCCAATGAACAAGCGGGCATCACGGCTATGCGCGAGCGGGAATCCTACTTCCAGAAGGAACTCGACACCCTGCTCAAGGGTAAGCCGCTCACCGACAAATACGTGCGCCTAAAAAGGTCCTTCTTCGCGCGCACTCTGGGCAAAAAACAGTAGTATAGCCGCGTCAACTGCGCTAATTTTGGTTCAATGAAAATTCTCGTGATGCGCTTCTCCAGCTTTGGCGATGTGCTGCAGGCACTCAGCGTGGCCGGCCGGCTTGGACAGAGTTGGCCGCAGGCTGAAATTCATTGGGTGACCCGCGAGGAATTCGCTCCGCTCATCCGGCAGCATCCTTCAGTAAAAAAAATTTGGACGCTTCCGCGCGGTGCCGGTTTCAGACAGGTGTGGGATTTGGGCGGAACATTGCGCGCGGAAAAATTCACGCACGTTTACGATGCGCATAATAATTTGCGCAGCCATATCATAGGTTGGCGGTTAATGTTTAACGGGCATAAATTTTTACGGCGCTCAATTTACCGATGGCGCCGTTTTCTTTTGTTCCGCTTTCATAAAAATCTTTTCCCCAAACCATTTTCAGGCCAAGGCGCATTGCTCGAGCCTCTTGAAAACTGGAACCTGACGGTGGAAGCGCCGCCGGTACCACAATTGTTTTTACCAAGTTCCTCACTTGACCCGGCAAGGGCCAAACTCCCCAAGGGATGGGAAAAATTTGTCGCATTGGCCCCGTCGGCCGCATTTGAACTGAAGCGCTGGCCTCTAGAATATTGGGCCGAATTGATCAAGGGCGAACCCAACACAAAATTCGTGGTCCTCGGCGGCCCCGAAGATAAATTTTTGCGGGCACTGGTGGCGGTGGACCCCGCGCGCGTATGCGATTTGTCGGGCAAGCTAAGCCTTGAAGAAAGCGCCCACGTGATCACCATGGCCCAAGCGCTAGTGTCCAATGACACGGGCCTGATGCATGTGGCGGAACAAACCGGCGTCCCGTGCTTAGCACTCATGGGCCCCGCGCCCTTCGGCTTTCCGTCCCGGCCCAGCACTACGATTTTTGAATTGGATTTACCATGCCGTCCTTGCAGCAAACACGGGCAGGGGCCCTGCGTGAACGTTGAATTTCACAAATGTCTGCGCGGAATTCCCGCGGCCCGCGTGGCCGACCGGCTCCGGCAGGTGTTGGATGCCTAAATTCCTGCGGCGGATTTTGGGCGGCGCCAGTCTCGGATTCCATTTGTGGATGGCGATTTTTTTGGGGCTGGCGGTCCGCGTGTGCAGCGCGGTTTATGTTTACGGCCCGCAAGCGCTTGACGATTACAAACACGGAGTGTGGCCGGCCTATCAGTTTTTCGCGGGCATTCCCGTGGACCTTCCCGCTTACCGCAGTCATTTACTGATTTGGTTTCTGAGCCTGTTCGTGCGTTTGGCCTACGTGCTGGATTTTGAATCGGCGCTGGCGCAAGTGCGCGCCATGTATTTGGGCTTGGGCGTCACTAGCTTGGTGTCGATTTATGGAACCTATCTTTACGTGCGGCACTTCCGCTCCGTGGTGTTTGGCGCCACCGCGATGTACATGGCCGCGCTGTTCCCATTAATGCCGTTCGTGTCGACCCGCGCTTTCGGCGAAGCGCTTGCCATGAGTATCGTGGCGTTCGCGTTCGGTGTGCTCGAGTCGGCGCGCCGCTCTAAGTCCCGCGGATCAAGCGCGTGGATGTTTGGTTTTTTGCTTCTGGGATTGGCCACGCTGTTCCGTTTTCATATTGGCTTATTGTATTTAGCTTATATGGGAGTGTTGATCTTTTTAAAAAAATGGAAGG
>JANMVK010000061.1:0-6730 GCA_031392725.1 Pseudobdellovibrionaceae bacterium | reverse complement strand
TTGAATTGCACCCATTCCGCTCGGTCGTGGTGAGCAATGCCTGCTCAAGCGGGCTGGCGGCCGCACGCCTTGCGCAACTTTGG
The DNA here is from genome assembly GCA_031392725.1 of Pseudobdellovibrionaceae bacterium. Taxonomy (GTDB): domain Bacteria; phylum Bdellovibrionota; class Bdellovibrionia; order Bdellovibrionales; family UBA1609; genus JALHOQ01. The sequence goes on along the minus strand of JANMVK010000061.1, from coordinate 6,647 downwards.
CTGAATCAGGGCATGAGTGATGTGATTATCTTGGCCGCCGATGCGGTTTCGGATTTTGTGCTTAAGGGATTCACATCGTTAAAGTTGATTTCCGATCAGCGGCCGAGGCCGTTTGCCCCAGAGCGGAACGGGTTTCTCCTTGGCGAGGCCGCGGCTTGTTTGTGGCTGAGTCAGGTACCCGCGGAAGGATCCGTTAAACTTTATCCCATTGGACTCGACAGTGAAGGCTCCGCGGTGACGCGTCCCACTTTGTCGGGCGAGAGTTTGGTCCGGGCCGCGCTCCGCATTCCGGGCTTGCTCGACCGTCCTCCTGAAATTTTGATCGCGCATGGCACCGGCACGCCGATCAATGATCAAACTGAAGACTTAGCTTTCAATGTACTGTTTAAAAATACCACGCGCCCAATGGTCACCGGAAGTAAATGGGCCATTGGCCATACTCTTGCGGCCAGCGGCGCGATTGATATGATTTTAGCGTGCGAAATGTTGCGACTGCGTAAAACCTTTTCCATTCGCACGACCTCCACAGTGGATTCCTCTTTCAGCGGACGCTATTTGACCAACGGGGCCACTTGCCCGGTGGGCTCGAGGGTGATGGTGTCCTCGCTCGGCTTTGGCGGCATGCATGCGGCGGCCTTACTGGAGGTGAGCGTATGACGTTGGGCTTTGATTTTTTCCGTCATAAGTTGCAATGGCCGGTCACGGAAACCCCGGCGTGGGCAAACAGGGTTGAGCGCTGGTATCAACTGGATCCCGCGGCATTTGTCTTAGCCGATGCCTATTGGACTTTTCAAGGCAGCTTAAGTGAACCTCCCGGCTGGCTGATTTTGGCCAGCCCCAGCGCGAGTAACTTCACCGATGCACAATTCGCCGCAAGTGAGACTCCCAGCCCCGCGAAGTTCGTTCATACATTGCCTAATATCCGGAGTGTCGCCCTGTTGCAGTTGATGAAATGGTCAGGCCAGGTTCTGTGTTTGCAAAAGGATCCCGGCACCATCGCTTATGCTTTAAATGAGGCGTTCCGTCTGGTGGAATTTGAAGAAACCACGGTGTGGGTGGCCACTGTTCGCCAATTGAAAAATGAATGGGCGGCCGCATTCTATAAGATCGGGCGTGAAGGCCACTTTCAAGTGAACGCCAGCTCTGAAACTCCGCTGTCGACGCGGGACGCCGAATGGTTCGAATGGTTGGATAGTTCCTCTCGCAAATATGTTGCGGAAGGCTACGAAATAATCAAAAAGTAAGGGTTCATGCAAAGCCTTAATTTGGACGGAAATCAGCTGCGACCTTCGGACCTCTGGACCGTGGCTTTTCGGCGTGAGGCGGTGGAATTCTCCGTGACTGGGCCCGCGCGCGAGAAGATTGCACAATCGCACAGCTCATTAATGAATTTACTCGAAGCCAAAGTTCCCGTTTACGGCGTGACCACTGGTTTTGGCGACAGCGGATCGCGCGCCATTTCGTTTCACCAAAGTGAAGAGCTGCAAAAAAATCTAGTGGCCTATTTGCTATGCGGCTCGGGTCCGTGTTTAAGCCCCGAAGTCTCGCGCGCGATTTTGACCGTGCGCTTGAATTCTCTAAGCCGAGGCTTATCGGGTGTTTCGATTGAACTGATTGAGCGCATGCAACTGCATTTGCAAAATGATTGGCTGCCGGTGATTCCGCGCGAAGGCTCGCTTGGCGCCAGCGGTGATTTGATTCCGCTCGCTTATTTGGCCGAAAATATTCAAGGCGAAGGGCGTGTGTTGGCCGATGGGCGCGAGCGTTTAATGGGTGAGGTTTTAACGGAGCACAATCTCGCTCCCTACCGCCTAAAGGCCAAAGAGGGTTTAGCCTTAGTTAACGGCACCTCCGCCATGGCCGGACAATTCGCGGTAAATTTGAATCACGCACGATTTTTATTAGAGGGATTATGTTTAAACTCAGCTTGGCTGTGCCTGGCGCTTAATGGCCGTACGGAAGCTTTCGAGCCGCTGGTCAATGAAGAGGCCAAGCGCAGTCCGGGCCAGTCTTCCGTCGCAGCGCAAGTGCGCGCGCTCTTGCTTGAGGAAAACTATTCGTCGAAACCGTTAAAAGACATCCGCATTGAAGACGCCCGCACTGAAGAGTGGGTCCAGGACCGCTATTCACTCCGCTGTGTTCCGCAGATCGCGGGCCCAGTGCAGGAGACGCTGACTCTTTTGCAGCGCTGGCTGGAAGAGGAAATCAACAGCTCAAGCGACAATCCCCTGATCGGTGAAAATAGCGCGCTCGCCAATGGCGGCAATTTTTATGGCGGCTACTTAAGCCAGGGCATGGATTATTTAAAAATTTCACTAGCCCATATGGCCGATTTGTTCGACCGGCAAATTGCTTATGTGGTGGATGAGAAATCCAACCGCGGTCTGCCCGCCAATTTAGCCAACTGGAATAATTTAAGTTCCACCGAGCGCCACTTACATCACGGTTTAAAGGGTTTGCATCAATCGGCTTCGGCCATCACTTCGGAAATTCTGCAAAAAACTATTCCCGGCGGAATTTTTTCGCGTTCTTCGGAATCGCACAATCAGGACAAAGTCAGCTTGGGCATGAGCGCCGCCATTCAATGCGCCGAAATGCTTGATCAATTGTTTACGCTATTCACTTTACAATCAATTGTTCTCGCGCAAGCTCTGGACCTGCGCGGAGTGAAATTATCGGGCGAGACTTCGCGCCGCGCTTATCAAATGATCCGCGCGGCCGTTCCCTTTGTGGAGCGCGATCAACCGCTGGGCGACCGCATCCAAACGCTGCGTGAGACTTATATGCGCTTTTCGAGGGACCGGGGCACACTATGACGAAACATGACGTAGTGATTGTGGGCGGCGGACCAGGCGGCAGTATGGCGGCCACTGTGCTCGCGCAAAAAGGTTTTAATGTGGGCGTCGTTGAGATGGAAGAATATCCCCGTTTTCATATCGGTGAATCCCTGCTCCCCGCGACCATGCCCTTGTTTAAGGAAACCGGATTTTATAAAGTGCTCGACAGCGGAAAATACATCCGCAAGTACGGCGCGCGCTTTATCGACTACCGCAACGACGACGAAGTTTATTTTGGATTTGCCGACGGCCTCAACCAAGATATCCCAATGGCTTTTGAAGTGGAGCGCGCGCAGCTTGATAAAGATCTGCTGACCTATGCCCAAAGCCAGGGCGCCGTGGTTTATCAGCCGGAAAAAGTGATTGAGCTGGATTTTGAAGCCGGCGGTGTGCGCCTGCAAACCAATAAACGCAAACTTGAAGCCGAGTACATGATCGACGCTACCGGCCGTGACGCTCTGATCGGAAAGCGCATGAAGATGCGCCAGATGAACACCGATTTAAATAATTTGGCCGTGTTCGCGCATTTTAAAGGTGTTAAGCGCCGCGCGGGCATTGATGAAGGTGATATCACCATCGGCTTGCTCCCCGACCGCGCCTGGACTTGGATCATTCCGTTCAAAGGCGAGATCACCTCCGTGGGAGTGGTGGCGAGCGAGAAATTCTCCGGCCAACCAGAGTTGGAAGCGTATTTTAACGAAAAAGTTTTGAAAAGCGCCACCGTGCGCGAGTTTATGAAAAACGCCGAGCGCGTGGGCGATTGGCACTGCATCGCAAATTATTCGCACACGAGCGATAAATTTTATGGCGAGCGCTGGATTTTATCCGGCGACGCCGCGCTGTTTTTAGATCCGATTTTTTCATCCGGCGTGCATATGTCGACATCTTCGAGTAAGTTCGCCGCCGAAACTATTATGAAAGCATTTTCCGGTAAACGCCCGCTGACCGATCCGGATCTAGGCGCGCCTTATGAAGCCAAAGTGCGCAAGGGCGCTAAACGTTTTCATAATTTGATCGGCCTGTTCTACGAGGGACACTTCGTTGAGCAGATGAAGAAGACACTGCAAAGAGAAAATATGCGTAGAGGCTTCACCTCCGCCGTGGCCGGCGATGTATGGAACGACGATAACTTTTTATTTCAGAAAAACGTGTTATGAAGTTTCGACTAACGAAGGACTACCACGGTCCAGCTCTCTTGGATGAGGTCGCCGCCGCCTGGCGCGGAGATCACCTACTGGTGGTGTGTCCGCCCACTCTAAAAGATTATTCTTTTGAGGCCGTACTCCAGACCGCACAACCCTGGCCCGATCAACCGGTCCTTGGAGTTTTTACCTCGGGAACTTTATCCACTAGTCCCAGGCTGGTGCTCTACTCCCGAAAAAATGTTGAGTGTTCATTGGATGCCATTCACGGACTGTTTGATCTTAAGCGCATTGAGCATTTGTTCTGCTATCCTCAGGCCTTTCACACTTTTGGATTAACCCTAGGTTACGTCGCCGCCCTTCACCGCGGCTGGAAGCTGCATACGTCCAGCGGAAAATACAGCTCCGCCGCTCACGCCGGCCGGGTGAATCTGCGCGAGGAAAGAGTTTTGACGCTCGGCACGCCCACACATTTTTATGATCTGCTCAGCTACTGCCGGCAGGACAAGGTCGCGCTGACGCCCTCTTATTCTTGCATTATGGGTGGCGCCGCCGTGATGCAAAAATTGTGGAGTGAAATCAAATCCGATTTGCAAATTGAGGCGCCAAGCATTGGCTACGGCTGCACCGAAGCCTCACCAGGAATCACGCACCTGCCACCCGGTATTCTACCCGACAAGGACGGCGAGATCGGCTATCCGCTCTCGTCGGTACAATCCAAAGTTGGAAAACGCGGCGTGCGCATCGAAGGCGACGGTCTGTGCATGGCAATTGTACAGAATGGAAAGATCGAATTTCCCAAGCATATTACCATTCGCGACCAAATTGAAATCGACTTGCGCGGGTCTTGGCATTTTCTAGGCCGCTTGGATTTGACTCTCAACCGCGGCGGCGTGAAATACTCTCTGGAAGCCATTGAACGGGATTTATCGTATAGCACGCGCCTTGCCGTGGTTGCGGCCACGGTACGTGATGCGCGCTTGGGCGAGGATTTGGCCGTGGCCGTAGTCGGCTCCACCGATCCGGCCTCGGTGCAAGCGCAAGTGGCAGAGGCTTTGCGCTCCCGCTGGGGCTTGCGTTTGAATCCGGACCGGATCCGCTTTGTGAATGAACTGCCGCTCAACGAATGCGCCAAGCTCGACCGCCGTCAGTTGAATCGAGAGTTGTGGTGAAACAGACCAGCAATATCCGGGACGTACTGCCGTTTGTTCCTCACCGTCCGCCAATGGTGTGGGTCGATGAGATCGTCACCTTTAATGAAACTTCCGGCGAATGCAGTGTGGTGATGTTGAACGGCGCTCATTTTCTCGGTGCCGAGGGTTTGCGCGCCACTAGTTGTCTGGAATTTATCGCGCAGGCCTATGGCTATTGTTCCGTGGCCTATTCACGGCAAAAAGATCCCCACGCCCCTCCTCTTAAAAAAGCATTTCTCGCCTCGTTTAAGGATGTGGTGCTGGCCGATAGCGCGCGTATCGCCCAAGTCAAAGTCGGCGATCTGGTGCAAGCGAAGTTTACGGGCGTGCGCCACATCGGTCCCATCGCGCTGTTTAATGGCGTGGCCGTTCATGCCGGCGAAGTGATTTGCCAGGCGCAACTTAAAGTCTTCTGCGAAAGTTAAGGAGCGAATCAGATGAATTCAACCTTTACCAAAAATTTCAAGGCGCCGGACGAAGCCAAGTTATGGGCGCAGATGATCGCGTTCGCGCCGGTGGCATTTCAAGTGGCCCGCTGTTTACGCGAGTTGGGAATTTTAAAGTGCCTGGTGGCCTCGCCGGAAGGTTTGACCGCCGCCGAGATTCAAGCGCAAGTGGATCTTTCCGAATACGGGCTCGGCGTGCTGCTCGACGGCGGAGAGTCCTGCGGCTTGGTGCAAGTTGAAAACGGCCGCTACACCGCCACGCTCGCGGGTTCGTATTTGGAAACGGACCCTCTGACCCGGGTGAATATGAACTTCACCCACGACGTCTGTTACCAAGGCCTATTTTCACTCGAGCAATCGTTGCGCAAACAAAGTCCTGAAGGACTTAAGGTCTTCGGCCAATGGCCGACCATTTACGAAGACCTGACCGAGTTGCCGCCGGCGGTGCTTAAAAGCTGGCTGGAGTTTGATCACTTTTACTCCGATGACGCTTTTCCTAAAGCGTTGCCCTATGTGTTTCGCGAAAATCCCAAAACGATTTTAGATGTGGGCGGCAACACCGGAAAATTCGCCATGGCTTGCGGGCGCTACAATCCCGATGTGCGCGTGACGATTTTAGATTATCCCAAGCAACTGGGAATCGCTGAAGGCCAGGCCAAACAGCTTGGGCTTCAGGACCGTGTTCACTTTCAACCCACCCGCTTGCTCGATCACTCAGTGCCGTTTCCAAAGGGTTTTGATGCCATTTGGATGAGCCAGTTTCTGGATTGTTTTGGCAAGGACGACATTTTGGCGCTGATGACCCGGGCCCGTGAAGCCATGAGCGAGTCCTCGCATTTATTTATTATGGAGCCGTTCACCGACCGGCAAAAATATGAAGCCGCCAAGTTTTGCCTGGATATGACCTCGCCATATTTCACGGCCATAGCCAACGGCAAAAGCCGGATGTACCGGGCCACGGAGTTTATCGAGCTGGCGTCCCAAGCCGGCCTTGAAGTGATCGATGAATGCAGTCTGCGCCTAAGCCAC
>JANMVK010000623.1:0-1005 GCA_031392725.1 Pseudobdellovibrionaceae bacterium | reverse complement strand
GGTTTCGCCGGTGGTGTCGATATCGAACTGCAAACCCCAGTGGGCCGTTACACCTTAGACAAGCAGATTTCCGAAGCCGTCGTGCCGATGCTCAATAGCGTAGGCTTCCGCGCCAAATTGCTCACGCCGGAATGGGCCACGCTTTGGGCTAGCGTGCAAAAGGGCACGATCCCTTTCTATTATATGGGCCGTGGCTCGGTGCAGGACCCGAGTGCCGCGTTGCATCAATATTTTCACACCGGCGAAACGCCGCGCATCGGCTACTCCAATCCTAAGCTCGATGAGATACTCGACAAAGAACAACAAGCGTTCGATCCCAAGAAGCGCCGCCAATATCTATCGCAGGCGATGAGCATCCTCACTGAGGACGCGCCGGCCTGTTTCATGTGGCGCCACAAGCTGCTCTGGGGTTTGAATAAAAAGGTCGACTACAAACCGCTGCCGGATTCCCGCGTGTATGCGATCGAGATGACGGTACGGCGCTGACGGGGACGAAAATTGGAGTGATGGAGTGTTGGAGTACTGGAGTATTGCTTAACCCATCACTCCAGAGCTCCGACCGGAGTTAAGCGAAAACTTCGCCATGGCCAGCTACCTCCTTCAACGGCTCGCCGGAACTATTCCCGTTCTTCTTCTGATCAGCCTGCTGGTATTTCTTTTGATCCACGCCGCGCCTGGCGATCCCACACTAATGGTGCTCGGCGAAGAGACCAATGCCGCGGAAGTCGCCAAAGCTAAAGAGCGCTGGGGTTTGGACCAACCGCTTCATGTTCAGTATTGGAAATTTTTGAAATCTGTCGCGGCTGGAGATTTCGGTAAATCATTCAAATATGCCGAGCCCGTCACCCATGTAATTCGCACCCGGCTGCCGGCAACCATTGAACTGGCGATCTTCGCGATCTGCATCGCGACGCTGCTGGCGATCCCATTAGGTGTTTGGGCCGGCGCGCGGCCTAACTCGTGGATCGATAATCTCGGCACCACGTGCGGTTTGTTCGGCATCAG
>JANMVK010000614.1:0-1227 GCA_031392725.1 Pseudobdellovibrionaceae bacterium | reverse complement strand
ACTCGCGCTGCAAACTGGCGCGCAGCGTCGTCAATTCGGCTTCTTCCGCGGTCGCCTTGGAGACCGCATCGCTGGCCGCTTGTTCCACTTCCGGACTGGTCAACTCCACGATCACGGTATCGGCTTCCACCGGAGTGCCGGGCCAAATAATAATCTTCTCTACCCGGCCCTCAGTATTGGCCGCGATCCAGCGAATCTCTTCCGGCACCAGGGTTCCCAGGCCGCGCACCTGCCGCACCATCGGTCCGCGCTTCACCGTATCGATCCAAACCGTTGAACGATCCACGCTCGGCACCGCCGGTTTTAGACGGGACAAAGCGATCGTCGCCACAATCACGCCGAGGACGACCCCGGAAATAATCATGATCCGGCGTTTGCGCTTCTTCGCGGCGACATTCGGTCGGGGCACGTCCATGGAAGACAGGCTAGGCGTGAAGCCGGCGGGGCGCACGATTGTTGTGTCGGCTTTTGCTTCGCTCGTTCCCATGGGGTCAGTGGTTTCCTGCAATTAGACTCCGGCGCCGGTGCCGATAATGGCGAGCACCGCGCGAGCTCCGTTCAGCATCGGAATCATCACGGCCAGCATGATGGTCGAGAAGACAAACGCCTCCGCCAGGAAGTACTGGCACGCTTCGCCTTGGAAGTAATCGCGGCTGAGCGTGTGGAATGCGGGCCGGCTTATTTTCGCGCAACGGCCGTTAAAGCCGTCGAGTGCGACCGAATGATAATTGAAATCGGTCAGCGGGAAGCGCGCCTGACGGTCGGAGCGTTCTTCATTCTGGCCGGTGATCTGCATGGTTGGTTTCATATATTTTAAATTTCCTTCTCCGTTGTGATGCGTTTGGCACCGTGATCGGATTCAAAAGTTTTGTTAAGTGACCGCCCCTATTGCAATGCCCGTGCCACGGGTAACGAAAAAGTGATAAGTGATTGGTGATAAGTGACTTGTAATCGACTCGTCTCCGAGCGCAGTCGCTAAATTCATTCGCTACTGGGACGTTGACGTCCCGATTGTGGGACGACTAAAAGAGTGGAAGGGGCGACCTTTGCGTCCTCCCAAAAAAAGAATAAAGGGACGAGCCAAGCCGTGGCCACGGCTCAGCCGGGCGAGAGTTCTTCCCTCCCGCCTAACGAGGAAGTCGCAACACTGCTTCCGCCCCCACTCCTCCCGGCCTGTTTGTTAGGCTAAGAGAACCTCCATGGGCTTCGGCAATTTGCCGGCAGAGC
>JANMVK010000593.1:0-7074 GCA_031392725.1 Pseudobdellovibrionaceae bacterium | reverse complement strand
CCCATTTGGCGTGCTGAGCCTGCGCATGCCCACTGAGAAACAAACCGTGACCGACAACGAGATCCGCTTCGTCGAGATCGTGTCGCACGTCGTTTCCTTGGTGCTGGGCAATGAAATGCACAAGAATTCCGAGGATTTCTGGCGTAAGGGCCACGACAAGAACACCATCCCCTTCCCCGTCCGCCAGATCAAAAACTCATAGACTTGCCCCCCGTTTTCTTCTATTCCTTTAGGCCTTCCAAGGAGTTTAAGAAATGCTCACCCTGCTCGCCTACATTCACATCTTGATTGGTCTCGGTTTGGTCTTGTTTGTTTTGCTGCAAGATCCTAAAGGCGGCGCCATGGGAGTGTTCTCCGGCGGCTCTTCCGCGAATTCCTTTTTTGGCGCCAGCGGCGCTTCGAATTTTTTAACCACCACCACCAAATGGCTGGCGATTATGTTCGCGGCCTCGTGCTTGGGCTTAACTTATATGACCGCCAAGCGCGGCAACAGCGTGATGGACACTTACACTCCGGCTCCCGGCGCTTCGGTTCCGGCGGTTCCCGGCTCGGCACCCACCAATGATCTCGATGGGAAACCGGCGGTCGCACCGGAAGCCCCAGCTAAACCAGCCACTCCGCCGGACGCTCCTAAAAAGTAATGCAATCCCTGAAGACTTTTTTCCCGATCCTCACCGTTGTAGCGGCGGCCCTGACGTGGCTGGTGCTCAGCGAACCCGGCGCCAAAGTTTTAGCCGGCTGGTTGCAGCCCTGGCGCCCACAAGGACCACAAGTGGCGCGCGTGGTGGAGCTGGACGGCACCATGAAGACCGTGCGTGACGGCCGCGTGGAAATTTTTGAAGGCGCGTTGAGCGCGCCCTTGATGGTGAATTCCGGCGATCGCTTGGAAATAGACGCCAAATCCCGCGCGGTTGTGGTGCTGAATTCGCAAGATGAGTTGCAGTTGGGTCCGTTGACCGCGGCTTCGCTGCAACTGTGGAATGAACGCGACGTCAATTCCGCCGTATACGTAAATTTATTGAGCGGCACCTCCGAGCTGCGCAAGGCCGGAAAAAAAGGCCAAGCCTACATTGTGCGCGACGGACGCTTGTATTTACCCGGCCAGAAGGCCACCGGTAAACCTTTGGCGCTGACCGTTTTGAAAACCGCGCCGTTGGATTTGCAATTCGCTGAGGACAGCGAGCGCGGCAACACCGCCACGGAGTTTGACGCCGAAACTTCGCTAGCTGAAGAACCCGCTCCGCCCGGCGAATTCGGCGCTGAGCCCGACACTTTGTCCAACGAGTACATCGACGAATCCATCTCCTCGCGCCAGAACCTGCTGCAAAAATGCTGGATGGCCCGCGTGCGCGAAAATCCCAATATGAAAGTGCAAATGACCGTGCAATTTGAAATCAGCCGCCGCGGAAAAGTGAAAGAAGTTAAAGTGGCTGACTCATCGGTGAATGATGAAACTTTAAAAAACTGCGTATCGCAAGTGTTTGAACGGCTCACGTTCCGCTCATTTAAAGGGTCGGAAATCGCGCTTTCCTATCCCATTCAGTTCGAGTAATTCCCCTTTTTGTTCCATTTTGATACAAACTTCCCCGGTTTTTGTGGGTCAATTTTGCCTGGTTTAACAGGCATTATTGAATCATCAGACTTACTAAACACGGGGTGCTCTGTGAAAATACGTTACATTCTGGCCACAATCTTACTCGCTCTTTGTTATCTCACATTAATATTTAGCACTGCCACGGCCCAGGCCCAAGAGGGCTTGTCGTGCCCCGTCGCCCTTCAGGTCATGGAGAAAATCGCCAAGAGCATAAGTTCGTTGTGCATAAAAATGGAATCTCAGGAGCAAATGAAAAAATCCGGCGACATTACGGCCGACGCTCTTGCAGGCGCGGCTGAGGCGGAGATCCCCAGGAACGCGGCGATCGAAAGAAATACGATGGCGGCTGTGCCGGGCACTGGAATGGCAGAACAAGCGCGCTTAAGAGCGGAGTCATGGGGCTTCGAGGGCATCCGCTTCAGCGCCATTCACCGAAGCTGCAGTAATCAGCGGGCGAAGCTGGTTACACTGTTGGCCAACACTCACACCCGCTGTGCAAAAGAATTTGAGAGTGCGTCCCTATCCCCGACCGGATACCAGGCCCTGGTTCGAACCGTGGATCAACGGATCCAGCAGATTGGCCAGTATCGCGATGAAGCTCAGAGCAGCGCTCAGCAGTCACTTGCCGTATACGACCAGATTAAAGCTGCAGCACCGGTTCCTTAAATCTTACCTCAGAGTAGCGGCCGGCCCTTTTTAACGCTCGTCCCGTAAATAATCCACATGCTCCTGCACCCACGGCTCGGTGACGCCGTCGAGTTCAAAAATGCGCGCGCCGACGCTGCTGACGATCGGTTTGGCCGGGATCGAGGGTTCATAGTCGGAGCGGATCAAACGGTTTTCCTTAAGCAAAGGTAAAATGCCTTCCACCGTTTTGTCGGCGAGCACCGGGCGCCGGACCATTTCGTCGAAGCCATTCTCCAGTTCTTCGACTCCGAAACTGAAATTCTGTACGAGATCTTTAGCGACCTTTACCACTTGAGCCGAGCTGAGCCGATTGTCCTGATGGAGATCAAGGGCGAGTTGAAAGGTGTTGTAGGTCGGAAGAATGCGGCGGCCGAATTTTAAATAATAATCAGAATCGGTGTCGGCCGCGAGATTTATATAAATTTTTTCCACCGGGTCTTGCTCGGGAATGTCTTCACGCAGCCGGAGAATCGTGTCGACTTGATTTCCCATCACCTTAAAATGCTTGAGTATCTGCCGAGCTTGCACCTCATCGAGACGGCGCGCGCACAAATCCGAGTACAAAGAATAAATCACGGCGTCAGCTTCACTGTCATCGCCCCATAAAATCTGCCGCACATCGGGACCTAAGTGCAATCGCAGCTGCAACAGCGCCTGCAATTTATAACCGACTTGCTGAGTGAGCCGTCCCCAACGCTTAGGCGCAATGTTTTGCAAATTGTCTTTGCAGAATAAACCGAAGGGATAAATTCCATCGAACGCGAGTTTGTCGTGAATCTTGCGTTCGAGTTGCGGTGGCGAGCCTGTAATAAAATAAATCGGAAAGTCTTTACGGCCTTTGTGTTTTTCCTGCCAGTCATCGCGCAGGGCCCGCACCAAAGTGCCTGTGCCCGGAACATTGCGTTTCTGAAACGCCTTTTCGCGCACGGTGCGGAGTAAGCCGCGGAAAGTTTCAAAAGTTGTATCGAGGTAAGTCTTATCCAGATCCCATACGTAAACCTCAGGTGTTTCCTGCTCCACCGGGTCCGTGACGTAGCGAAAGAGCACCACATCCGCCGTAATTTCCGCGCGATCCCGCCAATCCGACATCTTAACTTCCAATGATAGACACCCTTGGGGGGTTATGGTAGTTCGCGGGACATGATCATTCGGCCGATTTCGCAATGCAGCAAGACCTTTGATTTTAATCCACGCAGGGTGTGGCCCTCGGCCTTTCCCGCATTGTCATGGAAGGGTCAGATGATTTGCGGTTTCGACCGTGTCGATGGCGAAGGACTGGACCTCTCTGAGAAACACTTCGTGGATTTGTGGCAAGCCTGCCATCCGGAATTGGGTTTGGGTGAGTTCTCGCGCTTTATGATCAGTTTAGAGCGCGAATGGCCCGATCTGTTTGTGGAATGGCGTGAAGCTCTGTGTGCAATTTACGGTTGGCGCTGGAGCGACCGTTTGTACCAAATGTTATGCGTGATTTATTTATGCCCGCGCGAATTCCAAATTTTTATTGATGAGAAGAAAATGTCGGTGCGGGATCTCGCGCCTTTATTGGCCGTGGAAGACGTGCGCGTGGTCGCGGATTTGCTGCGGGAGTTGCCGCGCATGATGATTTCTAAATTTGAAGCCACCCGCGCTTTGGAATTATTTGTGGAGTTGTTTTTGATGGGCCGTCCTTTAAACGATCTACTGCCTTCTGGCGACAATGGCGGATTGTATGTGCGCCGCCTGGAACAATGGCGCAAGCCCAATTCCTCGGAACAAGATGAAGAATGGAAAAAAACCGTAAACGCGTGGCCGTGGCCCTCGCAAGTTCAAGCCGAATGGCAGCGCTTTGGCGATCAGTCGGGAATTGAGATTAAATTCCGCACTACATCACCCGACGATTTTCAGAAGAAGCTCGAGCGTTTACTGACCATTCCCGACACCTGGTCATGCAAGAATTAGTTTCTAAATTTGATCATGTGTTTATTGATGAGTTGTCGCGTGGTTCCGTTGTGGCGGAGCGGTTTTTGTCTTTGTTTCCTGCTTCTAAAATTTCATTTGTAAGTGAAAAACCGTTTGCCGAATCCCGTGGCGAACTGTCATCTCGCGAATTCGACCGGAGTAAGCGTAATTTGTTTGTAACGCCCTTCAAGGGGCAGTTCTTTAAACGCTGTCCCGGCTCGCGCCCGGGACTTGCGTGTTGCAATTATTTTGTTTTGAATTGGGGCCTTCAGTGCGACATGAATTGTTCGTATTGCTACTTACAGAGTTTTATTAATACCCCGGTGCTTACGATTTATAGCAATCTTGATTCGGCACTGATTGAGCTGCGGGAAATGGCGGAGAGCAAAACCGGCGAAACCACATTGGGTTTGCAAAAATTGCGGATCGGCACCGGCGAAACCGTGGATTCTCTAAGTTTGGATCCATTGACAATGTATTCCCACCGCCTGATGGAATTTTTCCGTGAATATCCCGCGTGGACGTTAGAATTTAAAACCAAGTCAGCCTACGTCGATCAATTTTTGAATGTTGAGCATGCGGGCAATGTGATTGTGAGCTGGTCAATCAATCCCCAGCACATCATCGAGCGCGAAGAACACGGAACCGCAAGCCTGACGCAGCGTTTAGCCGCTGCGGAGAAATGCCGCGACAAGTATTTTCAGATCGCGTTTCACATCGATCCCATGATCTGGCATCCGGAGTGGGAATCAAATTATGGTTCATTAGTGGATGAAATTTGCGCGCGGTTTACACCCGCACAAATTCCCTATTTGTCAGTGGGCGCTTTGCGCTTTCAGGCCGAACAGCGCTCCATCATGCGCGAACGCTTCGGCATGAACTCTTATGTTACTCGAGCTGAAACGTTTCCCAGCCAGGACGGCAAAGTCCGTTACGACTCGAAGTTGCGCCAAGCAATGTTTCAGTTTGTGATGAATCGCTTTAAACAAAATAGCGCCGACTGGAAGATTTTTATGTGCATGGAAACGCCAGAGACCTGGCTGCAGGCGGCCGGCGGCTCGCCGTTTAAAGATCATTCACTTCATGAATTGTTTGATCGTGCACCACTCACGGCTGTCCGCCAACTCTCAAGCTCCTCTCCAAACTAGGGCGCCTTATAGCCCCGGGGAGGACCAAGCATTTCATTTTGTCTCCGTGACATTTCATCGGGAACTTGCCTCGAGACTGGACGTGGTGTTCTCCGCCGGAGACTCGTGGTCGCACACGAGGAAGTTACAAGCAGGAGTCCGGTAAGTGACAATACCAAGAGACGATTCATGACGCCTCTCTAGCACGGTCATAAATGCTACGCAAACCACGCACAATTCACCAACGCAAAATTTTCAGCTTTGCGCCGCTCGTACTTCCGTTCAGAAATAGGAAAATTTCAACAAGGCGTAGTTGAGTCCAGCGAAGTAGCCATTGAGACCGCTCAAAGTTTGAAGCCTCCCAGTCGTGATTCCAAAAGGCACGACGGCCGGTAACGTCTGACATTTTTCAGCGAATTTTGCGGAAAAAGTATAAGACCAGTCGGTGTAGATATCGTGTGAACTATCCGTGCATTCGGAAGGGAAAAGAAGATAGGCCGCGGCCACTATGTCGCGGGGATCGGCAAAGGTCCAAGTGACGATCACCTCAGTGCCCTTTTGAAAGGCGGCGCCTTCGGGGATATTGAAAGTAGCGGGTTTTGGCAAAAGCACTTGGGATGTATAGATCTCTCCATTTGCCCGCGTGAACGTAACGGAATAAAGATCGTCATAGCTGAGAGGCAGCGCATTTTTGGTCTGATCGAGGTCGTCATAATTTACGCTGTCGGATTTCAAATTAAAAGTAATCCGCTCATCTGGGGAGATTTCCAGATAGCTCCCGTCATAAATCAGGGACACCGATAGCTTCACCTTGGATTCGGACTCCCAAAACACATAAAAATGCGCCTCAAGTTCAGCGGTTGGGACTTGATTCGACTGCAGGGCCCATGCCTGCTGAGCCAGGATAAAAAAACAGATAAAATAAGCCAGAATTTTCATGTCACTTGTACTCCGCTATTTAAACCGATATGGCCATTAAGGTATTGACCATAAATCTGTCCAACTGCATTGCCAATCGCAAATTAGTGAGTGGTGCCGCGCTGCGGAGTCGCTGCGACGCTGATTTGCGTAAACAACATTTAGAAATATAATTTCAGGCCAGCCTCATAGCCCGAGCGCTCTTCCTTAGTCTTCACGCCGTTGGCATCTTTGTATTCCATCGGCTCTTGGTAGACATCGCCATAAATCCGAAACTCAGCGAACTCAATAAACGCCCCGCCGGTGGCGCGCGTGCCTTCGAGAGTAGTTCCCAAATTGGACTTAGCCGGCATAGTTTTGCGGTACCGCCCGTGCAGGCCGAAAAATTTCACGATATAAAACTGCAAATCACCCTCGACAAATAAATTTTCCCACACTTCCTGGGTTTCCAAGTGGGTCAGTTTGCGCCAGCCGTAGCGCGCCAGCAACCCAGTAGTTTGCGACGAGGTTCCGAATAAGCGCAGGCCCGCGGCTCCGCCCCAAGACTCGCGCGCCTCCGAGGTTTTTTCATATTCGCCGTATAAATTGAAAATCGAAACGTATATATCCAAATGATAAACCTGAGAGTCGGCGTTCCTCTCGGTCTCCACGCCGAGAGCATCGGTGCTCTTGTAATTAAATTTGCTGTGAGCGCCGGCCATATTGAACTCGTAGCGCGCGGCGCCGGAGTTCATCGCCAGCCATTGATCCGCCAGAGAACTTTTGTTTTTCTGCGCGAGCCAATCCACCAAAGTCCACTGCTTGGCTTCT
>JANMVK010000503.1:0-2644 GCA_031392725.1 Pseudobdellovibrionaceae bacterium | reverse complement strand
GCGGGTTTACTGGCGACTACTCTGATCTCGCCGTTTGGTTATCACAATTGGGAGAGCGTTTGGTATTACGTGCAGCTCGGCCGCGGCCTGCGTGAACTCAATCACGAATTGTTTATGCCCGCGATCTGGCCGCTGTACTGGCCGACGACGGTGTTTTGGCTCGCGTGGCTCGCGACCTTGGCGTTGGTGGTGCGTTCGCTCGCCTACCGGATTGAAATCGTGCCGGCTCTTTTAGGCTTAGCGGGTTTATTTTTGGGCGGCCAAGCCATTCGCAATATGCCGCTGCTGTTTTTGCTGGCGCCGTTGTTGTGGCGCAGTTTTGATTTTTCTTTGAAGTCCGCACGCCTCAATGTAATCAACGCGGCGGCCGGGGCAGTCACAGGCGCCGTGTTAAGTGTAAGTGTGGTGCTGGGCCTGTACCATGGCTGGGTCGGCGCCTTGAGCACCTTCGGCGTGCATTTGGAATGGGCGTCTTATCCCATCGGCGTAGTGGAATTTTTGAAGAAGGGCGGCTTCCGCGGCAAAATTTTCGCCGACTCCTATGACGGCGGTTACCTGGAATTCAATATGGATAACATCCAAATCGCCGGCGACTCCTATTTTTCCGATCCCGTGCAGACCAAACGTTTTTTCGCGGCCATTAAAGATCCGTCCGCGCTTCTACAGCTCAACAATCAAATGAATTTCGATGTTTTGATTATCAATATTGAAAACGACAATATGATGGACATGCTGCTCAGCAACCCAGAATGGGTCGTGGCGTTTGCCGATTCTCATCGGACAGTTTTTGTAAGACAGCTCACCAATCCGTTCTATAATGGGGATTTGGCGCAGTTCACTTTTTATCATGGCGAGGACTTGCGCAATTGGACTTACGAGTTTGGTGTGGTGTCGTGGATGGCCTTGGCCTACCGGTTGAAGCGCCCCGCCGTGATGAAAAAGATTTTATCCGATTTGGCACCGGCTCCCGCTATTCCTTCAACTGTGTTTAGAATCGCACTGAAGTATTCAGCGGATCATAAAGATGAAGAGATGGTCCGCATGCTCGCTCCTTTTAAGGACCGGGTGTTTTAATAATACGTATTAAAATATCGCATTGGACTCACCCCGTGTGAGTTGTTAGGATTTTGCTACTCCGGGGGGAGCCATGAAATTAACAATGCTAATATTACTGTCTACGTTCGTGCTGAATTCTTCAGCAACTCAATATGTTGAACTGCCTTTTGAACCGGCCTATGCAGCGGACCAAAAGATCATCAGCTTTGATTCCTTAGGTGGGGAGATTGGGCAGTTCCAACAGATGTCGCAATGGCATTCCATGCTCGGCGCGATTAAAGGCAAAAAGCTCGAGCGGGATGCTTTAAAAAAATCCTATGAGCGCGGCAAACTGTTGCTGGATACCGACGGCATCAGCCGCGACGAACTTGAGCGGCGCGAATACCGCTACAAGCTGAGCGAAGGCCATATTGAGGAAATGGAAAACCGCGCGCAGATGGTGCGGCTTTCGGTCGAGACCACAAAAAACGGCATGATCATGCAAGGGGATGACACCGGAAAGGATCTGCGGCGTGAGATCGCGCAGAACATGAAGGAGTCTTTGGAGTTCCAAGTTAAGGCGCTGCAGAGCAATCTGGGCAACGCCAATTTAACCGAGGCATTTCAACGGAAGCAGGCGGACATCGCCAAGGATTTGTACGCGAAAAAGGCCATTAGCCTGGTGGAATATGAAAATCGGATAATGGAATATGACAATTCCAAAATCCAACTGGAAGTTCTGGCTCATCAGATCGAGACCATAGGGAAAGCCGTTGAAGGCTTGAATAAGAGTTTGGAACGTCTCTTCGGAACGCCCTAGGTAATTTAAACTGCGCACCATTGCGAGGACGAATGATGCCAGTTTTTAGTTTGTGCTTTTCTCGGGGAACCAATATTCCATGCTGAAAAATCCCGGCTTCATTTTGTCGTGGAGGTGACGGAGTTCGATGGCAAATCTGGACTCCGTGCCGTTGCCCATATCCATTGGAAAATCCAGCCGCGTTTTCGTGCAGAGTTCCACCACCGGTTTTAAACCCAGCTTGTTGGTGGTCACTAAGGCGCGCGCTTGGCGAAGGGCCCCTCCCATTGCCGTGATCATGGCCGGCCGGCTGGAGTCTTCGGTCGCCGGGGTGGCGTCGATGATCCGGTCAAATTCGTTGGCGACCCCGATCGTGATCGATTCCTGCGGAGCGACTGCCGCGGGATTATAATAAACTTTCACGTGAGGCGGCACGGCCGCGGGTGCATTCACGGTGACTTTCATCTGCGTGCTAGACGCGTCTCCACTTCGGGTCATTTCATCTTGCGAAAAAAAGTAGGCCACCTTAGGAGTCACCACAAAAAAACCACTGAGTCCGGAATGCGGCCCAGAAAACACTCCCGTGCCGGTGCGATTAAAAATCACCGGTGTACCGGGCGGGTGAATGTCAGAGGCCAGCGCTTTCAGACATCTGTAGGCGTACTCGTAGTTCCAACCTTGGGCGAAGGCCATGTGGCCGCTAAAAAGCAGCAACGCAAACGAAATGCGATAACCCCAACCCATACGAGACCCCTTTTAAAAACGGTATCTCCAGGTGCACCGAAAGTACACAAGCTGGTGCCCTTGCTT